>JBARPX010000293.1:0-10913 GCA_049643405.1 Candidatus Zixiibacteriota bacterium | reverse complement strand
CTGGGCAATCATCACACCAGGATTCTTTCTCAGATTCGAGAAGCAGAACTGGTGGGGGTCAACGACATAGACATCGAGAAAGGCCGAAGGATTGCGCAGGAATACGGTACAAGATCGTTCGAGACTTTGGACCAACTTCTGGAAGAGACAGATGCACTCAGCCTGGTGGTTCCTACCACGGCGCATCACCCTCTGGCAAAAAAAATACTGGAGAGCGGAAAAGACCTCTTAATCGAGAAGCCGATAACCGAAACCGTTGAGCAGGCAGAAGAACTGGTCCACCTCGCCCAGAAGAAGGGGGCGATTCTTCAGGTAGGGCACATCGAGAGGTTCAATCCGGCGCTTCGGGCTATAGAAAAACGTGAAGCGGACCCAAGGTTCATCGAATCCCATCGCATGGCCCAGTTTGATCCCCGCGGAACGGACGTGGCTGTTATCTTGGACTTGATGATCCACGACATCGATCTGATCCTGAGCCTGGTGAAGAGCCAACTATCCAACATTGAAGCCGTAGGTGTGCCGGTCATCGCCGAAAGTCAGGACATCTGCAACGCCCGGCTCAGCTTTGAAAACGGATGTGTGGCCAACATCACTGCCAGTCGCATCTCCGCCAGACCCCTGCGCAAGATGAGGCTCTTTGAGAGGGACTCATACGTGTCCCTGGACTTCTTGAACAAGTCAGTCGAGATCTACAGGCTGGTAGAGGCTGGCCAGATTCCCTCGGACGAAAAGGCGGAAAAGAGTGTGGTGGGACGCATCCCGGTTGAGAAGGCGGGCAAGACCATAATCTACGAAAAGCCAAAGACCGTTGACCAGGATATGCTTACCTCGGAGCTTGAATCGTTTCTGCACTCTGTCCGGACCAGAACCTCACCCAAAGTCACCGGAGAAGACGGGAAAAGAGCATTAGAGGTTGCGCTGACCATAAGAGATAAGGCTGAGGAGCACCAAAAGCGCAGTGCCGGACATTGATTGGAGTGTCAAGTCGCGCCGCAGCGGGATCTACGGCTTTAGCATGGCCTGAACCTTTTGAAATGCCATGTCTTCTGTCTGGTTCGCCTGACGGTTCGACTTTGCTCCCTTCGACCTTGCCCTTCGACAGGCTCAGGGTGGTGAGCGAAGTCGAACTGTCACCGTTCTGTCTTCGACTCCGCACTTCGTCTCACGCCCTTCGGGTCTGAGCCCTCAGGATCGAAGACCACAGGCGGGATGTCGAAGGAAGGTCGCTCAGACTCGAGGAGAGCCTGTCGAAGGAAGGCCAACACTCCAGATAGTGGTACTCATCATGAACGAGGTAAAAAAGATATTGATTATAGCCGGAGAGGCATCCGGTGATCTGCACGGTTCCGGCCTGGTGAGAGAACTTCGAGGGAAGAGTTCAGGGTTGGACATCTTCGGCATAGGCGGGGATAAGATGAAAAGGAAGGGGGTGGAGCTCATCTTTCACATCAATAAGCTCGCCTTCATGGGCTTCTTCGAGGTGCTCAAGAATCTGAATTTCGTCAGGCGTGTTATGAAGACTATGGTCTCGGCGGCGGAAGCGAGAAGGCCGGACCTGGCAATTCTGATTGACTATCCCGGATTCAATCTGAGATTCGCCAGAAAGTTGAAGAACCTGGGGATACCGGTGGTTTACTACATCAGTCCGCAGGTGTGGGCGTGGGGCGGAAACAGGGTGAAGAAGATGCAGCAACTCATAGACAAGATGGTGGTGATCCTGCCCTTTGAGAAGGAAATCTACGATAGATTCAATATCGATTGCGAGTTCGTGGGACATCCATTTATGGAGGTGGCCAAACCTATCCTTTCCCTTGAGGATTTCCAGAGGAAATTCGACATCGGAAAAAACGAGACGACCGTAGGACTCCTCCCCGGCTCCAGGTGGCAGGAGGTGGAGAAGATTTTGCCCCTCATGCTCGAATCCTGCAAGCTCCTGAAAACAAGGATCAAGAACCTAAAAGTGCTTTTGGGATTAGCTCCTACAATCAGCAAAGACGAGATTCAGAACCTGCAGGGTGCTGCCGGCTTGCAAGCGGAGATTGTGGAGAACCTGACCTACGATTTGATGAAGCATGCTGATCTGCTTCTCATCACCTCCGGTTCCGCCACCTTGGAATGTGCCGTTCTCGGTACCCCTTTTCTGGTATTATACAAAACCAGCTTCTGGACTTACCTGGTGGCAAAGAGCTTGATCAGCATACCGAATATCGCCCTGGCCAACGTGGTAGCCGGCAAACGCATAGTCCCCGAGTTCGTCCAGGGAAGGGCGGTTCCCGCTCAAATCGCAGAGGAGATGTACGAGATTCTCACCGAGAGGGAGAGATACAAGACCATTCAAAACGAGTTAAGGAAGGTAAGGGAGAAGCTGGGAGAAGTGGGTGCATCCGGCAAAGCGGCTCAGATCGTAATGCAGGTGCTGGGATCCCACGCAAGACAGCGCGAGTCAACAGAATCGTGAAAGACGGTTAATATCAAATGCCTGCCTTTGATCTGGCTTAAGGTTCCGGAACTTAATAGCCGATTGACGAATGAAAAAAAGGTTCAGACAAATTAGAGACAGATTCCTTGTGTTCTTAACATCTTGTTTGGGCCCCGTCTTAATCTACTTTCTCGGAATGACCTTGAGGATAGAGTGGGCAGGGGAGGAAAATCTGGTCAGCATAAGGAAAGAGAAAAAATCCGTGATCTATGCCTTCTGGCACGGCAGGATGCTCATTTTCACCTATTCTCACCGCAAAAGGAAGATACATGTTCTAATCAGCCAGCACCGGGATGGGGAGTACATCGCTCGCATAATTCATAAACTTGGGTTCGTCTCGGTTAGGGGATCTTCCACCCGGGGCGGATCCAAAGCTCTCTTCGAGATGTGTGAAAAGGCCACATCAGGTTTCGACGTGGCCGTGACTCCGGATGGTCCCAAAGGTCCGGGGTTTAAGGTTCATCCTGGCATAATATATGTAGCCCAGAGAAGCGGAATGCCTATCGTTCCCATAACCAACTCGGCTGAGAATCGCTGGAACCTCTCCTCCTGGGACCGGTTTTTGATTCCCAAACCTTTTTCAAAGACCGTCATCATGTTGGGTGAACCCACTTATGTTTCGCCAGAATCCACACCCGAAGAGTTGGAGGAGAAGAGAAAAGAACTTGAAAAGCGAATGTTGGAGTTGACCGAAAAGGCAGACACTTATTTTTCGCACACAAATTGATCGAAAACCAGAACCTAACTTAAGTTAGGTTCTGGTTGCTTTTGAAACATAAGATAGGGAAACATGTACGCGCTCTATAACCTCATTCTAAATATCGCCTTCGTGATCTCTTTCCCCTATCTTCTGCTGCGCGCAGCTTGGGGAAAGCACGGGGTAAAAGAGAGAATGGGGAGGCTGGCGAAGAGGAAAACGGAAAAGCTTGCTGGCAAAAGAGTGATCTGGTTTCATGCTGCCTCTGTCGGTGAGGTAAAGGTCTTATCCACCATCATACCCGAGGTTAAGAGACAGCGTCCGGAATATGCCATCGTCGTGTCGACGGTCACGAAAACAGGCAGAAGGGAAGCGGAGAGGCTCTTGGAGGGAGTCAAGCTGGTCTTCTTCCTTCCCGTGGATCTAAAAAGATTCGTGCGCAGGACCTTAGACCGAATAGAGCCGAAGGCTCTGATTCTGGTGGAGACCGAGCTCTGGCCCAACCTGATAAGAGAGACCAAAAAGAACGGATGTTATATAGCCTCGATAAACGGACGTATCTCGGAGAATTCCTTGAGGAAATATCTTTGGGTAAGGAGTCTGCTCAGAGAAACACTCTCCTACGTTGACCTTCTATGCATGCAATCAGATGAGCACAAGAGGAGGATAATGCTCTTGGGCGCAGACCCAGGAAAGATTAGGGTAACGGGAAACCTCAAGTTCGACCGCTTGCTGTTTAGCAGTCAAACACAGGATATCGAGGGGTTAAAAAGAAAGTTACATATTCCCGACCATTGCCGGGTGGTCATCGGCGGAAGCGTGCGGTCGGGAGAGGAAAGCATTCTGATTCCGGTCTTCAAAAGGTTGCTGCAAGAATATAAGAATCTGCTCTTCGTCCTGGCGCCGCGACATCTGGATCGGTTGAAGGAGATGGAAAGGGCGCTTTCCGGTCATCAGTTGAACTTCGTAAGAAGAAGTCGGCTGGATCATCTGGCGTCGAATGCTCGTCCCAACGAAGAAGTTTGTGTTGCGGATCGCAGCGTGATCATTCTGGATACCCTCGGAGAGCTTTTCAAGGTTTACTCCCTGGCTGACGTCGCCTTTGTGGGTGGCAGCCTGGTGCCGGTGGGAGGACACAATCTTCTGGAGCCGGCCATTCACGGAGTCCCGGTTCTTTTCGGACCCCACGTGAATAATTTCAAGGAGGAGGCTCGGATTCTGATTGAATCCGGAGGAGGCATCCAAATCAAGGATGAAGAGGAGCTTTACCTCAATCTGTTTAACCTGCTTTCAGATGATGCAAGAAGAATAGAAATGGGAAAAAATGCAAGAGAAGCCGTTCAGAAAGAGACGGGAGTCTCTCGGAGGACGGCGGATCTGATCTTCTCCCTTCTGGACAGAGACTGAGCAGATGAAGGATTTATTCCAACCCGGTTGTAAGAAAAAGAAAGGGCCTCTCCACGCGCTGGCGCTGGTGGTTCTTTCTTTTTTCTCTCAGCTCTATCGATTGGGGTGCAGCATCAGACTTTTTCTTTACCGACACGGCTTGCGGGGGCAAACGAAACTGGCGGCAAGGGTGATCAGCGTGGGAAATATCACCGTCGGCGGGACCGGAAAGACTCCTCTGGTCATCTATCTGGTAAAAAAACTCGGGGCTCGGGGCAAGAAGGTGGCCATACTCACAAGAGGCTATAAACGGGAAAAAAAGCAGATGGTGGAATTGACGCAGGCAACCTGCCATCAAGTCGACTGGCATGATACTGGAGACGAACCTTATCTTCTGGCACAGAGGCTTTCAGATGTCCCCATTATAGTCACCAAGAACAGATGTTCCTCTGGCGACTATGCTATTCACAAACATGGCGCGCAATTCCTGATATTAGACGATGGGTTTCAACACCTGAAGCTGTTCAGAAACATAGACATCGTGGTGATCGATTCGGTAAATCCTTTTGGGAACGGCAAACTGCTCCCTGCCGGTATACTGAGGGAACCTTTGACCTCCCTAAAAAGGGCGGACGTTTTTGTCCTGACCAAAACGGATCAGGTTTCCAACACAGACGGGTTGATCGAGATTCTAAGGAGATATAATCCAAAAGCTCCAGTAGTGGAGTCCGTCTACCAGATTCGCTCGATTGAAAGACTATCTGACGGCTCTCTGGTGAAAGCCGACGAAGTGGAGAACAAGAAGGCTTTAGCTTTTTCCGGCATCGGAAATCCTTTATCGTTCGAAAACACTTTGACGCAGCTCAGAATTCGGATCCTGAGGCACCGAAAGTTCTCAGATCATTTCCCTTATGGGAAAAAAGACCTCCTCGAATTGAGCCAGGAAGCAGAGAGCTTAGGTGTCGACCTTATTATCACCACAGAGAAGGATTCGGTGCGTATACCTTTGATAAACGAGCCGAAGATTCCCATTTACGTGCTGAAAATCGATTTGAAGGTAACCGACGGAGAGGAGATGCTCTTCAAGCAAGTTGAGGGGAAGGTATAAATGGAGATAAAAACCGACTTTTTAGTGATCGGATCGGGCATTGGTGGTCTCTCCTTTGCTCTCCAAGCCTCTGAGCTCGGCGAGGTGGTCATAGTTACCAAGAAGGAGGATTCCGAATCCAACACCAACTACGCCCAGGGAGGCATTGCATCGGTACTGGCGAAGGATGATTCTTACGAGCTTCACCTTGAGGATACGTTAAAAGGAGGGGCCGGTTTATGCAATCCGGAGGTGGTGAAAAAGGTAGTGGAAGCAGGTCCGGGATGCATCGAGGAGCTGGTGGAGATCGGAGTCCGCTTCAGCAAAAAGAAAGGAAAGGAAGAGGAATTCGACCTGGGCTTAGAAGGCGGACATTCCAAAAACCGCGTCGCGCACGCCGCCGATCTCACCGGCAAAGAGGTGGAAAACTCCCTCTTGCGCGCGGTCAAATCCAAAACGAACGTTCAGATACTGGAAGATCACATTGCCATTGACTTAATCACCCAGCACCATCTCAAAAGTTACCAGCGAAAACCGAAGGAGAGAATCAAGTGCTGGGGCGCTTACGTTCTGGATAAGGATAGAAATCAGGTCGTCACCTGCCTGGCAAAGGTGACCCTGCTGGCAAGCGGTGGAGCGGGAAAGGTGTACGTTCACACCACCAATCCCTCCATCGCCACCGGGGATGGGTTGGCCATGGCGTACCGTGCCGGGGCAAAGGTGGCCAATCTGGAGTTCATCCAGTTCCATCCCACCGCCCTTTATCATCAGATGGGCAAATCCTTTTTGATTTCCGAGGCGGTGAGAGGAGAGGGCGGCATCCTGCGGCTGAAATCCGGTGAGGCCTTTATGGAGAGGTATCATCCCCGCAAGGAACTTGCTCCCCGCGACGTGGTGGCTCGAGCCATAGACTTTGAGCTGAAGAAGCGGGGAGATTCCTGCGTATACCTGGACATCACCCATCTGGACCAGAAGTTCATCAAGCTTAGATTCCCCAACATCTATGGGAAATGCCTCTCCCTGGGTCTGGACATAACCAAGGATTGGATTCCGGTGGTCCCGGCCGCTCACTATATCTGCGGCGGAGTGGTTACCGACCTGGAGGGGCGAACCGGAATAGAGAACCTCTATGCCTGCGGTGAGGTGGCCTGCACCGGAATGCACGGGGCAAACCGGCTGGCGTCCAACTCCCTTCTGGAAGCGGTCGCATTCGCCCATTTCTCAGCCGACAGCGCAAAGAATCGGCTCCGATCATTTACGGATTTCTCCTTTCCCGAGATCCCCTCTTGGAGTCTGGAGGGCGTGTTCGATGAGCAGGAGTGGGTGATCATCGCCCATAACCGGGACTGGATACAGAAATTCATGTGGGACTACGTCGGCATCGTCCGCTCCAATCGCCGTCTGGAGCAGGCCAAAAAGAGAATCGTCATCCTTTTAGACGAGATCACCGAGTTCTACAAGGTCAATCCGGTCACCTACGATGTGATCGAATTGAGAAACATTGCCACCGTGGCAAGGCTGATCATAGCATGCGCTCTAAAAAGAAAAGAAAGCCGTGGGCTTCACTATAACATTGATTACCCAGAGAAGGACGATGAAAACTGGCTGAAGGATACGGCGTTGAAATCAGAAAAGGTTTAAGAAAAAGATGAAGCATGAGGAGACCATAATCGTACTTGACTTCGGGTCGCAGTACACCCAGTTGATCGCGCGCCGCATCCGGGAGAACAAGGTGTTCTGCGAGATACTTCCCTTCAATCGGGATACGGAGAGCTACAGACACAAGAACTTAAAAGGAATAGTCCTCTCCGGTGGTCCCTCAAGCGTCTTTGATCAGAATGCTCCCATCTGTGAAAAGCGGGTCTTCGAACTGGGCGTTCCAGTCCTGGGAATCTGCTACGGCTTACAGCTCATCGGCAAGTTGTCCGGCGGAGAGATGGAGAGATCGCATAAAAGAGAATACGGCAAGGTCGTTATTCAGATCGACAAAGAAAACAGTCTCTTTTCAGAAGTGAAGACCAATACCGCGGTGTGGATGAGCCACGGGGATCATCTTTCTACGTTACCACCGCAGTTTGAGGTTCTGGCCCACACGGAGAACATTCCTTTTGCCGCCATAGCGAACAAGAACAAGAAAATCTTTGGACTCCAGTTTCATCCGGAGGTAGCTCACACGGAAGAGGGCATGCGAATTTTGCAGAATTTCCTTTTCGGAGTCTGCCGGTGTGAGGGAAGCTGGACTACCGAGTCGTTCATCGACACCACCGTCTCCGGCGTAAGAGACTTAGTCAAAGATGGCAAAGTAATCCTCGGCTTAAGCGGCGGGGTGGATTCGTCCGTATGCGCCGCCCTGATAAACAAAGCTATTGGAAAGCAACTCCACTGCATCCTGGTGGACAACGGGGTGCTCAGAAAAGACGAGGCCCGGAAGGTAATCTCTGCTTTCAGCGACTCTGATTTGAACCTGAAGCTAATCGATGCATCGGAGAGATTCTTAAGCGGGCTAAGAGGGGTAGTCGACCCGGAGGAGAAAAGAAAGATTATCGGGCGAACGTTTATTGAAGTATTCGAGGACGAAGCGAAGAAGATCGAAAATGTCGAGTTCTTGGCCCAGGGGACACTGTATCCCGACGTAATTGAAAGCACCTCATTCAAAGGGCCTTCCGCAACCATTAAATCGCACCACAACGTAGGCGGCCTGCCGGAGCAGATGAACCTAAAGCTGATCGAGCCTTTGAGGGAACTGTTCAAAGATGAGGTCAGAGAGCTGGGGAGAAAATTGAACCTGCCGGAAAGCATGATCGGGCGGCATCCTTTTCCCGGTCCGGGTCTGGCAGTCAGAATCTTGGGAGAGGTGACCAAACAACAGCTTGCCGTCTTGAGAGAAGCGGATGACATTTACATCTCCGAGCTTAAGAAAACGGATATGTATGATAGAATATGGCAGGCTTTCTGCGTCCTTCTGCCGGTTCAGACTGTTGGGGTCATGGGGGACGAGAGGACTTACGAAAACGTTATAGCATTAAGAGCAGTTACTTCCCTCGACGGCATGACCGCAGACTGGGCTAAAATCCCTCCGGAAATCTTAGGCAAAATCTCCAATCGGATTATAAACGAGGTGAAGGGCGTCAACCGGGTAGTCTACGACGTCTCCTCCAAACCCCCCGCCACCATCGAGTGGGAATAGACCAACTCTTTTGCTTTCGTAGCCGCGGGCTTCCTTCGGACTGAGTCCGTCAGGACGAACATCAGCCTGCGATTGATGTCATTCTGAGCGACCAGACGGTCCCGTCTGGGAAGCGAAGAATCTCGGGAGACCCTTCGCCTCCGCTCAGGGTGACAAGCCTCCAGCGTACCCTAAAGGGTGCGGCTACCAAGGCAAATGTGCTCTCAGGACAATCGACCCTTCTTGGACGTTGACTTTTGCCCCCCTTCGTATTAACTTCGTCAAAGTCGTAACTTCTAAACTTAAAGGAGTGCTCTATGACCAAGAAATTCAAAGGGAAGGCGTGGGTAGTTGGTGATGACATCGATACCGATCAGATCTATCACGGGCAATATCTCCCCTTAACCGATCCGAAGGAGATGGCAAAGCATGCCATGGAGTTCGTTCCGGGACTGGAGGACTTCGCCAAAAAGGTCAAGCCGGGCGATATAGTCGTCACCGGAAAGAACTTCGGATGCGGTTCCTCACGGGAGCATGCGGTTGTCTGCCTGCAGGAAAACGGCGTAAGCTGTGTGGTGGCGGAGTCTTTTGGCCGCATATTCTACCGCAACGCGATTAATCTGGCTTTTCCGCTTATGGAATGTGCGGGAATCTCTAAGATTGCGAAGACCGGAGAAAAAGTCGAGGTAGATCTGGGGACAGGAAAGGTAACCAATCTCTCCACCAAGAAAACGTTGAAAGGACAACCGCCGTCGGGCCTGGAGATGGAGATTGCTGAGAAGGGCGGGCTATTGAATTACCTGAAAGACAGCCGGGGAACTTAGCCGTTTGCCTGCTCAACCAGTGAGGAAAGCAGCATGCAGGAATTATCCCTTCTCTCACGGGTCACTCTATACGCTTTGCTGGCATTGATCGGAGTGTATGCCCTGCTCGTTTGGGACTGGCAAGTCAAGGTACTCAAGGGCAAGGCCATGAAGAATCCTGACGGATCATCGGATGATTGGCACGCACAGAAGACTCATTACGGTATCGCTGTCGCCGATGCAGTCCTGGCCTGTCCGGCAAGCATCGCTGGCATCCTTCTTGTATTCGTCAGCCCACGATGGGGATACTACCTGCTGGCCCTGGTCAGTTTCTGGTTTGTCTGGGCCAACATCATGACCACGGCAACCAGCCTGCGGTTCGAGAAACCGAGAATCACCCTCAATTGGCTTATCGCCTTTCCCTCTGGGATCCTCCTCGGGCTGGCCTACATTGTGTGGACACTCATCCACTTTCACGTCATTTACTGAGACAAGGAGAAGGGGAATGAGTCAGTTATTTCCAGGAGCCAACATTGTGGCTGGCGTGCTGGTTCTCGCCGTCGGATTCATCTTTCATTGGATTGGTCAGTTGATTTCTATTCTCAACTGGGATCTCGCCACCAGAATCGGTGTGCAAGAAAAGGGGATGCTGCCGGAGTACAAGGTATACGAACATGCCATCGCCGTGGCCGATGTGGCAATCGGATGGATATACGGTATTGCCGGGGTCGGGCTCATTCTCGGGACACCCTGGGGCTTCAAGCTGGCATGGTTTCCGGGAGTGGTACTGATTTACCACAGCATCAGTTTCTGGTTCTGGACTGGAAATCGGAGGAGGTCCGGACATCAACTCACCGCCGATTCTGTGAGAATCGGATGGTGTCTGGCGAACATGATCACCGGCGTCCTGGCAATCCTGGTGGCTTGGACTGGAAGTTGATGACAAACCCGAATAGGTCATTTTAACTCAAGGAGGAACACGCAGTGAAAGTTTTTGCCTTCAACGGCAGTGCACGGAAAGATGGAAATACGGCCGCACTCATAAATCTTGTGTTCGGAGAATTGGAGAAGGAAGGGATTGAAACTGAGCTTTATCAGCTTGCTGGAAAGAAGATCCGGGGGTGTATGGCCTGTTACAAGTGCTTTCAGAACAAGGATCAGCGTTGTTCGGTGACAAACGACGTTCTCAATGAGTGCATCGAGAAGATGCTCGAGGCCGATGGTATCATCCTGGGTTCGCCCACCTATTTCGCCAACGTCAGCACTGAGATCAAGGCTTTGATCGACCGGGCCGG
>JBARPX010000292.1:0-2200 GCA_049643405.1 Candidatus Zixiibacteriota bacterium | reverse complement strand
ATCAATAAGGGATTGCGGGCGGACGGGCAGCGAAGCAATCCCCCGCGGAGATCAACGCGCATTGCGGCTATTGGAACCTTTCGCAAAATCGCACCCCGCCGGCGGCGGGGTGCACTCCAAATCCAATATGGAAACTCACTTCTCCCCCAAAGGCGCCGGAATTCATCCCGCGCCGAAACATAAGAGAAGATTTGGACCTGACTTCCCATGATTGAATGCAAAAACGGAATCCACATAAAGGGCACCGGGCTGTGGCTGGACGCCCGAAGAAAAGCTGACTTTTGCTTTGTCTCTCACGCTCACGCGGACCATGCGGTCAAACATGCCCAAATCCTTGCCACCAAGGAAACCGCCAGGCTATTTGAACACCGCTACGGAGAAGCCAAATTCAAACTGCTTGAATACAACCAGCCTAAGAGATTAAACGGGATTAAGGTAGAGCTCTTCCCTTCCGGCCATGTTCTGGGGGGCGCCCAGATTCTGATAGAAAAGGCAGGAACAAAAATAGTCTACACCGGGGATTTCAAGCTTCGCAAAAGCCTGACTGCACAAAAAGCTCAAGTCAAGAAGTGTGATATCCTCATCATGGAGTCCACCTTCGGGCGTCTGCATTACAAATTCCCGCCCTCCAGTCAGGTCCACGCTCAGATGGCAGAATTCGCTCAAGAGAATCTAACAAAGGGAAAGGTGCCGGTATTCCTGGCCTATTCCCTGGGCAAGGCGCAGGAGGCCATGAAGATTCTGTCCAACCGGGGCTTTAAGCTCTCCGTGCACGGTGCTATCTATAACCTGATAAAGATATATGAGGAGTTCGGGGTAAGATTCACAAACTACGAGCACTACCAGACCGGGAACTTGGAGGGTAAGGTGTTGATAGCTCCTCCCTCAGTCAGGAAATCCAGCATGATTGAGAACATCCCCCGGAAGAGAATCGCTGTTTTGACCGGCTGGGCTTTGGACAAGGGGGCTAGATATTTCAATGGAGTGGACGAGGCTATTCCACTCTCCGATCATGCCGATTTCTCAGAGTTGTTGGAATATGTAAGAAAAGCTCAACCCAGGAAAGTCTACACAGTGCATGGCTTTGCCGAGTTTGTCCGATTCTTGAGAGAGAAGGGATTTGACGCAGAACCATTGAAGCGCACCACCAGACCTGAGAACACCTTCGGCAAGGAGGTGTTGGCGAATTATGATCTGTTCACCTGAAACTGTGGATAATCTCGATACGAGTTGCCGATTGAAAAGGGTCCCGGGGGTCGAGGATTCAAGGGGTCGAGTGGAAATCCTAAGAACCTAAATTAGTTATGGCATTGCACAGAAAGTCGAAAGATGTACGTAAACATCAGGAGGTAGTGTGAGAGAGGGAAGCCTATCAAGGTGACCATGTTTCTTGAAAGAGAAGGTTTTGAACCCTCGAATCCTTGAACCCTCGAATCCATGAACCTTTTTGGCAACTCTTCCGGAGAGTAACCAAAGTTGTTGACTTTTCGCCTTCTTGCGTATAAATTTCAACGTGTTTACATGATGCGCTAAAACTCTAAACTTTCGAGGTTGCGATGATTAATGTAGGAGTTATCGGCTACGGCTACTGGGGACCCAACATGGTTCGCAATTTCTACGGCAACAAGGATGCTAAGGTCGCCTGGGTGTGTGATCTGAGCAAGGATCGGCTGGCCTTGGTCGAGTCCGGGTATCCGTCGGTTAAGACTACCACCGATCACAAGGACATTATGAAGGATACCGATGTCGACGCAGTGGTGATCAGTACCCCCGTCTCCGCTCACTTTCCATTAGCTAATGAGGCCTTGGAAAGCGGCAAGCACGTTCTTTTGGAAAAGCCCATGACCTCCACGGTGGAGCAGTCGGAAAAGCTGGTGGAGTTGGCGGAGAAGAAAAAGATGACCCTGATGGTGGATCACACCTTCCTCTACACCGGAGCGGTGAGAAAGATGAAGGAGCTGGTGCAAAGCGGCGAGTTGGGCGACCTCTACTACTTCGACTCGGTGCGGGTGAATCTGGGTCTGTTCCAGCACGACGTAAACGTGATCTGGGATTTAGCCCCCCACGATTTCTCCATCATGGATTTCCTGCTGCAGAAGGACCCGGAGATGGTCTCGGCTGTAGGAATGTGTCATCTTGGTGATCTGGAGAACATCGCCTATGTTACGGTCCAGTATCCGGGGAATCTCTTAGGCCACCT
>JBARPX010000291.1:0-9184 GCA_049643405.1 Candidatus Zixiibacteriota bacterium | reverse complement strand
ATCAACGTCGGCCACGCCCACCTCGGAGACGACACAGGCGAATTTGGTGGGATAATTGGCGGCCAGGTAGTTTACCGTGTATCCTCCGTAGGAGGCTCCCCAGATGGCGATCTTGTCGGGATTGGACCATTTCTCGTTGATCAGATAGTCGATGGCGGCAACGTCGTCCTCCAAGGCGGAGAAGCGTCCCTCCAGGTTGTCGGCCTGTTCCCAGGCGGGGCCGTATCCGGAAGAACCCCTCACGTTGGGGAAGAGCATGACCAGACCCCGGCTGAGGGCGAATGCTATGTTGCGCTGGAAATAGGGGCGGGTCTGCGACGGCGGTCCCCCGTGATAGCTCACCACCGCTGGATTGGTACCGTCCTTCTTGGCATCTTTGGGCGCGTACAGCAGCGCCGGGATCATGGTGCCGTCCTTGGAGGGATAACGAATGACCTTCACTTCCATTTTGGAGAAATCGAACCCGAAGGTGGATACCGGAACCATCTGTTCCATGGACTCCCATCCCAAACGGAAGTGAAAGAAGGTCGGAGCCACGCGCGGGGAGCTGAAGTCGAACACGACATCTCCATAATCGTTGGCAGCGACGTTAGTGATCACGCCGATCTCGGGCTGGGGCACCTCCACCCGCTTACCATTAAGGTCGAAGGCCATCAGCTCGGAGTATCCGTCTCTGTTTACCGCTCCCACGGCGATCTGGAGCTTGGCAATCCATGAGTAGGCGTCAAGTTCCAGCTTGGGATCGAACACCAACTTCAACTTCTTGGGCTTCTTCAGGTCGATCAGGGCGACCTTGGCGAACTCCTCCTCGGTTGACAAAGCATCCGTGTAGGTCAGAACGTCGCCGCCGGAGGTGAATAGCCCGCCATAGTACAACCCGACTTTGGTGATGTCCTTAGCCTTCTTTGTTGCCTCATCCAGGATAAAAAGCTGGCTCTCGGAGAAGCTCAGCCATCGGGTGAGAATCAGCTTTCCCTCCTGATAATCATCCGGTCCGAACCAGCCAGGCTCGGTATAGAAGGTATCTATCTTACCGGTGGAGAGGGTGTATTTGATCAACGTCTGGGTCTTACGGTCGTTGGATATCAAGAAGAACTCATCCTCGTTCTTGAAGATCAAGCTCCGGTATTGAATGGCGGGAGCGACCAGAAGGGGTTGGAATTTTCCGTCGCGGTCGAACTTGTAGATGTCGAAATTCTCGTTCCCATACTGATGGACTAATGCCAGAACGTACTTGCCCGAGGGATGGACATAGTAGTAGGCGATGGATATGCCCTGATCCGCCCAGTTGTTAGGGGTGAGTTGGTGGGGAAACTCCATGGGCGAGTCGACGTAGAAGAGTGACTGGACCTCGCCGGTGATCCGCATCATAAAATAGATCCTGCCGGTGTTGTCAACCTGGGGATCGGTGGCTAAGTCGATTCCCAGAAGGAAGCTGAGATCATCGTAGGTGGACTGCCAGTGTTTGGAATTCCTCAGGGCCTGATCGGCTACCTGATTGCAGCTATCGATGTAGCTTAGGATACGGGTGGTATCCTGTGTGATCCAAGTGTCGGCTTCCTGGAGTATCTCCAACACCCTCGGCTCCGCGGACACGTCGGAGCATGACAGCCACGCTCCCACCAGGAGCGCGCCCAGCATTAGAACAGCTTTGAACTTCATGTAACACCTCCTTTAAGAGTTCAGTTCAGCGCAAGATATGGCATTTGAACTGGCCGGTCAAGGGAAAATCTTCCTTGTGTCTGTGATCCTCCCTCTCCGCCACGCCCGGACGGGTGGCTACCCCCCCAACGATCCCGGTACCGCTCCTGGGCGGATATTATCCCAGACGGGTCTCCGTCATCCGCCCCCGCCGTTGGCGGGATCTCCGATCCCCGACTTTGGGGTGCCGGTACACCCCGCCTGCGGCGGGGGAAAGCTACCCGACGTTGTGTTTAGGAGAGACAAAACCTTCATGAGGCTCTGGAAGAAGTTTTGGCTTGACAAGCAAGAGTGATTAGGTAGCTTGTGGAAAATCTTCAACCCGTTGCCGGGACTTAAGATGCTCAAACCTAAGTTCGCCGCTTTCTGTTTAACCTTCTTTCTTCTTACCTCGACTGTTTCCGCGGCGGGGCTTCCGGTCAAGCTAAAGGCGGTGGATACGCCGAATGACAAAGGTGAAAGCATCACCCTTACCATTGAAGGCCTGTCTCACGATACCTCTGAGGTTGAATATGAGTTACTAAGATCGGCGGTTGAAGATAACAGCTTTCAGGCCGTGGAAGGCTGGTCGGCCAAGGACACAGTATTTGTCGACGATAACGTGGAAAACGGCGTTGAATATCTCTATTTACTTCAAGGAACCACAGACGACGAAGTTCTGTTTTCCGCGGTGGTCGGGCCGGTGGTCTCCAGGGGACAATGGTTCAACACGGAAAGGACCAATGTCCTTTTGGGAGTAGTCATCTGCTCCCTGTTCATTTTGGGATTTATCCTCTATGCCAGAAAGGGAAAGAGGTTTTACGTCAGGCCAATTTCCGGCTTGCAGGCGGTGGATAACGCCATCGGAAGGGCCACCGAGATGGGGAAACCGATACTCTACTCCTCCGGCTTAGGCAAGATGGACCGGGTGGCCACCATGGCGTCCATGAATATCCTGGCCAGCGTGGCGGAGAAGACGGCGGAGTACAATACTCCCTTGATCTTTCCCAACTACGATCCGGTGGTGATGGCTACAGCGCAGGAGGTGGTCTTCGAGGCATACTCGAAGGCGGGACATCCGGAGGCATTCAATCCGGACAACATATTCTTCGTGACCCAGAGCCAGTTCGGCTATGCTGCGGCGGTGGACGGCATCATGACCCGCCAGCTCCCCGCCACCAATCTCTTCTTCGGCACCTTTGAGGCAGAGGCGCTGATTCTTGCGGAGACCGGCAACTCCGTGGGTGCGCTCCAGATCGCCGGAACCGACTCGACCATCCAGCTCTCCTTTTTCATTGTGGCATGTGACTATACCCTGATCGGAGAGGAGCTTTTCGTCGCCAGCGGATACCTGACCAAAGACCCGCAGATTCTGGGTAGCATTAAAGGACAAGACTTCTTGAAGGCGCTTGTGGTTTTATTGATCCTGATCGGCGGAATAGCAGGGATTTTAGGTTGGAACTGGTTTGTCAAACTCTTCTCGATTGGATGAGATTGGTACACCAGAACCTAACTTAAGCTAAGTTCTGGTTGTCTAAGAAACACAAAATGGCAAGAAGAATCCCCATAATCATCTGCTTCGTCTTCGGCCTGTTCATGCTGGTTCAGTTTTTTGTTCCTCACGGGCTGTCCGGGGCAGCTTACGAGACGGTATTGGATTGGATGCAGATCGTTTTTGTTTTTACCCTGCTGGTAGGGGCGGTTAGCTATGCCAAGCTGAATGCAAAGAAGGTCTCCCGAACTGAAAGCGGCTGGGGTTACAATGCAATCGGGTTGGTGGGCCTGGTGGTGATGGTTATCCTTGGTTTGTGGAAAGGAACCGGTGAGGGCACTCCATTTCTCTGGGTGTTCAATAACGTGCAGGCTCCCATGCAGTCCACTATGTTCGCACTCCTGGCCTTCTTCGTGGCGTCAGCGGCCTATCGAGGATTCCGCGCTCGAAGCTGGGAGGCGGGAGTGTTGCTCCTGGTCGCAATCGTGGTGATGTTGGGAAGGGTTCCTCTCGGAAATCTCATCTCCCACTGGATTCCGGATGCGGCCAACTGGATTTTGCGCACTCCCAGCATGGCTGCAAAAAGAGGGATCTACATCGGAATCGGTTTGGGAACCATCTCAACATCGTTGAGAATCATTCTGGGGATTGAGAGAACATATTTGGGCGGGAAATGATATGCCTCGACAATTGATATTTGTTTTGATTGCTCTATCCGTCGCCGTTCCTCTGGTGATTAAAATCGGGTTGCCCAATGAGGTCACCTCCGAGGTAATACAGGTATATGACGAGATAGACCGGTTGGATTCCGGCTCGGTGGTTCTGGTTTCCTTTGATCATGAGGCATCCTCTCTGCCCGAGGTAAAGCCGATGGCTCTGGCAATCCTGCGTCATTGTTTCTCCAAGGACCTGAAGGTGATTGGATTGGCACTTCTGGCAGAAGGAACTGCTATCGGAGATCAGATGTTAAGAGAGGCGGCGGATGAATACGAGGCTGACTACGGAAAAGATTACGTCTTTCTGGGATTCAGGCCGCAGTATCAGGCCGCTATGCTGGGGATGGGAGAGGATATAAGAAGAGTCTTTCCGGAGGATTACAGTGGTACCCCTCTGATACGACTACCGCTGATGAGGAAGGTCGAGAATTACGAGGATGTTGCCCTGATAGTTTCGGTGGCGGATGGAGACATGCCGGTGTGGTGGGTGGATTATGCCGTCTCCCGCTATCACAAGAGGCTTGCCGTGGCCGCAACCGCGGTGATGGCAACCTCATTTTACCCGTTCCTCTCCTCCGGTCAGATGATAGGCCTCTTGGGTGGACTCAAGGGGGCGGCGGAATACGAAATACTGATCGACAAGCCGGGAATGGGACAGAGAGGTATGGATGCTCAATCTGTTTGTCACCTGGTGATCATTCTTTTGGTGATTGCAGGAAATGTCGGTTACTTCATGAGGAAACCGTCCGCCGTCGGCCGACCGCCGACCGCCGCAAAAGCGGAATAAAGAATTTAGCGGCGGACAGCGGAGGAGATCACTAATGTCATTGCGAGGAGCCCCCCGTACGGGGGGCGACGTGGTCCCGCCGATGGCGGGACTTCGCTCCCTCCCTTCGACTCCGCTCCCTTCGGGTCTGAGCCTCAGGGTCGAAGACAGGGACGGTGAGCAAAGTCGAACCGTTGAGTCGCTCGCAATGACAGTACAGAGTATTTTGACAGGACAAAGGAAGCTATGTCAGTAGGGATTCTGATCGCAGCTTTTCTAACCCTGTGTATCTTCTCATTCTTATACAGGGATAATCCCTTCTACAAGTTCGCCGAGCATCTGCTGGTGGGCGTTTCAGTCGGATACGTTCTGGTCATTGCCCTGAACACCACGGTTATGCCAAAATTGATAAATCCTGTGTTCAAACAGGGGAGATTTGACTATATTGTACCCGGAATCCTGGGTTTGTTTATGCTTGTCAGGTTTTTTCCAAAAATAGCCTGGCTGTCCCGGATTTCTATCGCTTTGATTATTGGTGCGGGCGCCGGCGTGGCCATCCCTGCTACTATTCAGGCGAAGATCTTCGCCCAGATGCAGAGCACCATGATCAATTTCGCTTCGGTGGACGGGATCATCGTGTTCATCGGCATCGCCACCACTCTGGCCTATTTCTTCTTTTCCAAAGAGCACAAGGGCTGGTTTGGGACGACGGCAAGAGTGGGCACCTGGTTTTTGATGATCTTCTTTGGAGCCACTTTCGGGTATACCGTGATGTCCCGAATCTCTCTTCTGATCGGGAGGATGCACTTTTTGCTGGGAGATGTTTTGCACGTTATCAAATAAGCTCTCCAGGTCATAGAGGTGGGGAGAGAGGATGAGGTTGAGAGAATCGAAGCGTAGGGACAGCCCTTCCTTCGACTTCGCTCAGGACGGTGAGCTTGTCGAACCGCGTGGCTGTCCGCACAAAAGTGAGGACAGGGACACTTCTCCCGCCAAAGGCGGACTCAGTGCAGGCAAGCCCTGTCCCTACGCAATGTATCACTCGTTTCCTCGCCAGGCCTGAAGAAGAAAAATATAGGGAGAGGTAATAAAACAAGGAGGTGTACCATGCTAAAACCACTGAGGGTGGTTTTTGGGGTGGCGTTGTTACTGTTGTTTGTAGGTCCCGCATTTGCCCAGACTGTTGACACTGCCTGGGTGAGAAGATACAACGGACCAGCAAACGACTTCGATGTCGCTCATGCCATGGCGGTGGATAACTTAGGCAACGTCATTGTGACGGGACATAGTGTCGGCAGTGGAACATCTGAGGATTACGCCACGATTAAATACGATTCAGATGGGGATACTCTCTGGCTGAGAATATTCAATGGGACTGGGAACACCTCTGATCAGGCTACTGCTTTAGCGGTAGATGATTCTGGCTGTGTCTATGTGACTGGAGGAAGTGGTTCGGATTGTGTCACCATCAAGTATGATCCCTTCGGGGATACCCTCTGGGTGAGGAAACATCCTTCTGGTTGGCCTTACGCTATAGCCGTAGATGATTCGGGCTATGTCTTTGTCGCTGGATGTAGTGGTGGCGACTATATCACCATAAAGTACTATCCCAGTGGAGACACCGGGTGGGTGAGAAGATATGATGGACCGGCAAATGACTACGATGACGCTTATGCTATGACCCTTGATGCTTCAGGCAATATCTACGTGACCGGAGCGAGTCGGGGGAGCGGAACATTAGAGGACTATGCTACCATAAAGTACTATCCGAACGGAGATACTGCCTGGGTCAGGAGATACAGCGGATCGGCAAATGACGATGATGAAGCTAAAGCCATAGCAGTGGATGGTTCTGGCAATGTATTTGTAACCGGATACAGTTGGGACGGAAATAGCTACAACTATGTAACCATAAAGTATAATCCTTTTGGTGATACTGCATGGGTGAGAACGTATGACGGAGCGGAAAACGACGACGATGACGCTCGTGCCATAGCTGTGGATAATTCTGGCAATGCTTATGTCACCGGATCTAGTTTCCGCAGTGAGACGTATGGGGACTTTACTACCATAAAGTATTATTCCAATGGAGATACTGCCTGGTTAAGAAGATACGATGGGCCTGTGAGCAGTGAAGATTACGCTTATGCGATGGCCGTGGATAGCTCTAACAATATCTATGTAACTGGATCAAGCTATGGTAGCGGAACACGTGAGGATTATGCTACTGTAAAATATGACTCCAGTGGAAATGAGCTTTGGGTAGCCAGATACAATGGGCCAGCAAACGCCAATGACGAACCCTTAGACATTGCCGTGGATGATTCCAACAACGTGTATGTGACTGGATGGAGTGCTCAAAGCCTCAATTATCCTTATAATTATGACTACGCCACCATAAAGTATGTTCAAACTCCCAGTGGAGTCAAGGATGAGACCGGAGGCAGAGAAAGGCCCTCTGAGTTTGACCTTTCCCAGAACTACCCCAACCCTTTCAATCCCACGACCAAGATAGAGTTCACCCTGGCCAAATCTGGTTTTGTCACCTTGCAGATCTATGACGTGCTGGGGAGAAAGGTGAGAACCCTGGTTTCCGAAGAAGTCTCTTCGGGCTACAAGTCTGTTATCTGGGATGGGAAGAATGGTGCAGGACAAGACGTAGCTTCGGGAGTCTACTTTTACCAGTTGAAGGTTGGTGATTTTTCCGAACCAAAGAAGATGCTGCTGTTGAAATAGACCTTTGTAGCCGCACCCTGAAGAAGTTGCGCCCCGCTACGGGCGGGATGGCTACCCTCCCTTGATCCCTCCCATAAAGGGAGGGAGACATTCGGCTGGATAAGTAGAAGAATGTTCTGTTGGGCACCCTCCGGGAGCCCGACGTACAGTGACCTTCTTGCTGTGTCAGGTCACACCCTTGACAGACGGGCAAGACCTGATAGAACCACAAATGATAAGAAAACCGGCCTTGTGTTTCTCTGAAGAATGAGTATCTTAGAGGGGCGAGGAGGAGTCGACGTTCCCTCCCACGGAGGGAAAAGGTTATGTAGCCGCACTCTTTAGGGTGCGAGCACGTATCGCCCTGCCACAGGGGTGAACCGCATGGTTCTCCCCACAGGCGGGGCGGCTACTCTCCCTTGATCCCTCCCATAAAGGGAGGGAGACCTGTGGCTAGTTGAGCGAAAATGTTGAAGGATATGCGGGAAAAGAAGAGACGCATAGTCATACTGGCGGAAGGTTACTTCGGGGATCTGGACGGTAAAACGGCCTCCGGCCTGATAATGTATAAGCCGGAAGAAGTGGTGGCGGTCATCGACTCCCTCCAGGCGGGCAAATCGGCTCAGGATGTTCTTGGGTTTGGGGGAGACATTCGTGTGGTGGCCCAGCTGGCAGATTCGCTGAAATATAGCCCCAATGCACTGTTAATAGGAATAGCCCCTCGCGGCGGAAAGTTGCCGCTGGAATGGCGAGAGATCGTCAGGCAGGCGCTTGCCAACGGATTGGACGTGATCAACGGGCTGCACGATCTGTTAAACGAAGACCCGGAATTCTCCAAACTGGCTGCATCGAAGCGCGCCGTGATACATGATCTGAGGGAAGCCATTAAGTACAACGCCGTTGCCATCGGCGATCCTGCTCTGATCAAAGCGATGGTGGTTCTCACCGTAGGAACTGACTGCAAGTCGGGCAAGAAGGTTACGTCCATCGAGATGGCAAGGGAAGCGAAAAAGCACGGCTGGAATTCACATTTCATCCCAACCGGCCAGAGCGGAATCGCCATCTTCGGTGAGGGCGTGCCTGTCGATTCGATAATCGGCGATTTCATGTCCGGGGCGATAGAGGAATTTCTGATCGAGAAATCCAAAACCCACGACCTTTTATGTGTGGAGGGCCAAGGGACCATCATTCATCCCGGATATTCCGGCGTCTCTTTAGCTCTAATCCATGGTTGTCTACCTGATGCTATGGTTCTCTGCCATTACCCCGGAAGGGAGATAGTAAAAAGCTACCAGGTGAAGATCCCACCCTTAAACGAGATGATCAAGCTGCATGAAGATCTTGCCAGACCGATCAAGCCCTGCAAGGTGATAGGAATCTCCTTGAATACACAAGAACTCGGTGATGAGCGGGCGCGGGCCGAGATCGAGAGAGTCGAAAAAGAAACCGGCCTGCCCGCAATCGATCCGGTGAGGTTCGGGTGCGACAAGTTGATGGAAGCATTAGAACTCTTGAGGAGATAACTCGTAAATCTTGAGAGCCATGCATTGCCCCAGATGCAAGACCAAGATGAAGGAGGAGAAAAGAGCCTTTCACAAGCAGAGAAAATGGGTCTGCCCTGAATGCGGGAGAA
Organism: Candidatus Zixiibacteriota bacterium; assembly: GCA_049643405.1. Lineage (GTDB taxonomy): Bacteria > Zixibacteria > MSB-5A5 > MSB-5A5 > SM1-73 > SM23-73-3. The sequence goes on along the minus strand of JBARPX010000291.1, from coordinate 182 downwards.
CCAGATTTCAGATTGTAAAGAAAACCAAGGGTAAGAGAGTATAAGTAGTGTGCAATTGCGTGGTTGATGGAATTATGAAGAGATTGTCTGAACCAAGGAACATCACCCTGTGAGAAGACCGGGATACTTCTTTGCTTACGTTTTGTTAGCCCTTTTGATCTCAAAGGCCGAGTGGAATAACT
>JBARPX010000290.1:0-5439 GCA_049643405.1 Candidatus Zixiibacteriota bacterium | reverse complement strand
TCCTCTTCAGTTGGTGGAGGTAGAGAAGCCGAAGGTCAGGGCTGGCGAGATTCTGGTAAAGGTAAGAGTGTGTGGAATCTGCCACACCGATCTGCACACGGTGGAGGGGGAGCTTGAACTTCCCAAGAAGCCTCTCGTGCCGGGACATCAGGTGGTGGGAGTGGTGGAGGAGTTGGGTGAAAACGTCACCCGCTTCAAAAAAGGCGATCGGGTGGGGATGGCCTGGCTTCATTCCACGTGTGGGAACTGCGAATATTGTCAAGTGGGAAGAGAGAATCTGTGTGAAAGCGCCCGGTTCACCGGCTACCACGTGGACGGAGGATACGCCCAGTACACAATCGTGTCCCAGGAGTTCGCATATTCCGTTCCGGAGGGATTCTCCGAGGAGCAGGCCGCGCCTTTGCTCTGCGCCGGGATCATAGGCTACCGAGCTTTGAGGCTGAGCGAGATAAAGCCGAAAGGTAAGCTGGGATTATACGGATTCGGCGCCTCCGCTCACGTAGCCATACAGGTGGCGATTCATTGGGGTTGTGAAGTGTTTATCTTCACCCGGAGCGAAAAGCACCGGAAGCTCGCGGAGAGTCTCGGGGCCACCTGGACCGGACAGGCCAAAGATAAAGCACCCAAGAAACTGGATTCTGCTATAATCTTTGCTCCCGCCGGCGAGCTGGTGCTCGACGCCTTAGGCGCTTTGGACAGAGGCGGAACGCTTGCCCTGGCCGGGATCTACATGACGCCCATCCCTCAGATGGACTACGCCAAGCATCTCTACTGGGAGCGTACGGTTCGCAGCGTGGCCAACAGCACCAGACAAGACGGAGAGGAGCTTCTAAAGCTGGCCGCCGATATTCCCATCCGCACGACAACCACCGCGTTTCCGTTGAGGGACGCAAACAGAGCACTTCAACTGCTCAAACAGAGCAAGATAGACGGCGCCGGAGTCCTGGAGATTCCGCAGGAATAGTGGAGTCAAATGAGGAGGCCGTAGTTGCTCGATTCATCGAGCTGATCTACGGGGCTCTGACAGAAGGATGCCCAATGAATTGGGCAACTACGATCAGAAACAGTGCACCTGGGTTCTGATTCGGGAAGAAAACTGACAGGGAGGACAAAAATGCGTCATCGAAATCTCTTGAGAAAAGACGATACGCTACTGGTGATTATTGACATTCAGACCAAGCTCTTGAATGTGATCTTTGAGAAGGAGAGGCTGGTTTCAAGCTGCAGGAAGTTAATACAGGCGGCCAAGCTTCTCGAAGTCCCCATGGTGATGACCGAACAATATCCTAAAGGGATGGGGCCCACCGATCCGCAGATTTTGGAGGTTCTCGAGTGTGTTGGCGCCATGGAGAAGGTCTCCTTCAGTTGCTGTGGTGCGGAAGATTTCAATCACAGGATCGCTGGTTTTGGAAAGAAACAGATACTGGTCATCGGGATCGAGGCTCACGTCTGCGTCCTGCAGACCGTGCACGACCTTCTACACCAGAGATACTTCGTCTACGTCCCTTATGATGCGGTAAGCTCAAGGAAAGAGGGCGATTACACAAACGCCCTGGATCGAATGAGGCAAGCGGGGGCGGCAGTCGGGTCGGTGGAATCGGCCGTCTTTGAGCTTCTGGAGAAAGCCGGTACCCCCATTTTCAGGCAGGTCTCCAAATTGATAAAATAACCTTACCCGTCTAATCATTCCGTACTCGAAGATAGGGGCTTGCCCCATTAACATAATTGGCTGGTTAGTTCCAACTGATGGATTCCTCCGTTTCGTCCAGGCACGGAGGCCACACATGTCATCCCATCCCGGGAGGGGGGGAAGGAAAGGAGGCCGCATCGGGCTGGGCCTTAGACTGGCCGTTTTTGTCCGCAAGTCCCCCACCCACGCAGGTCTGACAGATTTTTGCATTTTTTACTTGACACGTTGGGATTTTTGCCTATAATAGTAAATGGGTAGCAACCAGCAGTTAGTAGACCTGTCAGAGTCTATCTTATCATGGGCTCCGCTGTTGGACAACTGGATGAAGATGTGTTGAAGCACGTAGAGAAGCGAGCCCAAGGGCTGTTTTAAATCTTCTTTTCTGGTAGGACCTTTTTCTGTAGCCATGGATGGCTGTGCAGGAAGAGACGCATGTATGTTCCCGTAGCTGTTGAGCAGAGTCGATGAAGAAAGGTTCGGTTCATTGAGCTACTTATATTACTAACCTATTAACCATCTTACCTCAAGAAAGGAGGTAGAAGTGAAGCCAAAAGCAATTCTGTTTTTGGTCGTTTTCTGTCTCGCCTTGGGATTCTTGGCGATGGACGGGCTTTGTACCACCGCCAAGAAGGTGTCTGCTGATGGGAAGGAGCTCAGGCTCAAGTCTGAGAATGTCTATCCTCCCGAGACGATGCAAGACATCTCGTCACCCAGCAAATACTCCACGGTGGGTTCTAAGGACGCGGCGGACTGCTACTTGCTGATTCCGGATCCGGAAGTCCCCGTGGCGACCGAGCATGACATTCTCGGCAGCACCTGGTACGATTTCCAGAAGAACGGTTCCATGGGCCGGATGATCTCCGCAACTACCGCGGGGTTGGGCGGTTACCGGAACATCTCCTGGATGTGGACCGCCGCCGTGTATCCGGGGACCCAGCGCCGGGTCTACGCCATGAGCAAGCCTGGTGCCGGCGCCTGGGGCACTGAATATGAGGTGGGGCTGGGCACGGTCAACTCGGGCTACTGTAACCAGACTCATCTGGCTGACGGCAACCCGGTGGTATTCTTTCACCGGACCGGGATAGGCGGCAACTACGCTTACATGGCCATAGCGGACGGCGCGGCGGCCAGCCCGCAGTACACCCGTAAATGGGATCTTCCGGACGACATGCCCGAAGCTCCGTCCAGCGAGCCAGGAGCCTGGCCCAAGGGCGACATTCTGTACGTCGAGGATACGATTCAGCCGGGCGGTCCTCTCAGCTATCTGCACATCATCGAGACCGAGGCAGCCCTGGAGGCCGGAGTGCTGCAGTGGATAGGCTATCTGCGCTGCTACATAGACCCGACCGACAACCAGAACCTCAAGTGCCAGACCCCGACTACGGGTGGTGAGGTGTATAACATCGCGGCCAACGCCGCCTTCCAGGATGAGATCCATGCTTTTGACGCCTCCTGCGACGTCTCCGGAGTGGTGGCCACCAACAGGTACGGAGGCCTTACCGGAGCCAGGGTGACCATCGCTTACCTGCCCCCGACCATCGCCGGCGACTGCAACATGCAGGCCGACGCTGGCTACATCGAGTGCATGGATAACGGGAACGGCTGGCTTGACGGATCCGACTGGCCTCCCACCACGCACGTGGTGGCCAGCTATGCCGGCGCCAACGAGCAGTGCTTCCACGACATCTCGGCCGCCTACGATTATGACGACAGCCTGCACCTGGTGTGGACCACCTCAGGGTTCGACCCGGCCAATCCCGGCACTTTTCAGCCGGGCGTTGCGCGCATCTATCACTGGAGCAAACAGTACGGCGTAAGCACGATCGCCAGCAAGATCCAGGAGGACGCCAACCCCAGCGCGCATTGCATCAACGCCAGCAAGGTGAGCATCTCTCCCAAGCCCCCGGGATTCCACGGCGATTCGACTTATCTCTTCTGCATTTGGGCTCAGGTCGACTCCTCTGACCAGAGTGCCGCCGAAATGGGAAACGCAGACATTTTCGGCTCGGGCAGCTTCGACGGAGGGAACACCTGGGGTAAGGTTCTGAACCTGACCGGTACGCTTGATCCGGGCTGTGCTGCGGGCGACTGCAGAAGTGAGCATATGCCCTCCCTGGCTCTAAACATGGAAGCCGGCGATCTGCACGTCGAGTACATCTGCGACCTGGATGCAGGTTTTGGAATCTATGATGAGGGAGTGTGGACGGAAAACCCGGTCATGTACATGCGTGTGCCTGAGTGGGTGGTTGAGGCCGGACCCAGGGGAGACCACAGGATTGAAGAACCGGCCCACTGGTGGCACCCTCCCATCAAGGTCCTGCCCAACCAGACCAGAAGCATCACCTTCAAGGTGTTCAGCATCGGAAACGAGGCCCTCACCTACAGCGTTAGCAGTGATCATCCCTGTATTCAGGTAAGCGTCCCTCCCACTCAACTTGAGCCCAAGGACTCCATCGAGATTTCGGTTCTGTTAGATGGAACCGGAGCCTGTAATGGTAGCTTCATTGCCGGCAACGTGATCCTCAGCACTGACGAGGCAGGCGGGACGGTCAATAATCTGCGGGTTCATGCCGTGGTGGCGGATGATTATTACGAGTGCCCCAGGGATCCGGAGACTTTTGATACCCTGGAGAACGATTACCTGCGGTTGTACGTAAATGCCAACTGCCAGCAGTGGATTCACGACATCGGTTGGGACATCGACACCACCCACGAGGTCTTCTTCCAGGGCGGGACCATAGTTGCCACCACCTCGAACAACGACACCTTAGTTGGCCGGTTCATGGGCGACAACGACTGGAATGCGGGCGCTCAGGACAAGCTCTACTTAGAGCAGTGCGAGCCCGACTGGGAGCCTCATTTCTGGATTCTGTACACCAAGGAGATCTACATCGAGGCTACTCATCTGTCTCCGCCCAACCACTTCAAGTGGTGGTGGTGGGAGATAGCCAAGCAGGTTAAGTTCTTCAAGCCTGGCGCACCGGAGAATTACCAGCGCATCGTGATCAAGTACGTCAAGGTCAAGCGGCAGGATCCTCCCGGCTGGTGGCCCGATTTAACGCCCTTCCCCGGTTATGAGAACACCTACATCGGCATGGCCATGGATATCGATGCTCCCTGGGATAGCGCTGATACGGATCCGCCGACGCCTAACGTGGGCGACGAGAACGCCACCAACCTGGGATTCTACGACGCCGTGAACAACATTGCGTATCTGACCGGCTTCGGCCTCCACGAGCATCCGGAATACTCCAATTACCACGCAGGAATCGCTCTGGCTGAGGGCGGAAGCCCCTCAACAGTACCTTTTGCCACGGCGATCATCAAGAACAACCACTATCTGTATCCTCAGTCTCCTTGGGGATGGCTTGATGGAGAGCTGTATCAGCTGGCCAAGGGTGTTGTAGGCGGCAACCCCTACATTGAGCATCCTGACTCCCTGGTCGATCGTTCGATTGTCATGACTGCAGCCCAGATCCCTGAGGGAAGTTTCCCTAATCAGAAGGCGGAGTTTACGGTTGTAGAGGTTCTGGCTCCCACCGGCCTGGCTGAGATGCAGGCGTTAGTGGCGACCGCGCGTGAAATTGTGGCGGCGGAAAGAGCACAGGCCGGACTGCCGGCCGCGTGCGGAGACGCCAACGGCGACTTTGTGGTGAACGTTGGAGACGTTGTTTACCTGGTGAGCTACCTGTACAAGGGCGGCCCGGAGCCATACTGTCCGACGGGTCGTGGTGACGTGAACAACGACG
>JBARPX010000289.1:0-2092 GCA_049643405.1 Candidatus Zixiibacteriota bacterium | reverse complement strand
CTCCAGACAAGGTTGAAGCAGTCCACCGCCGACTTCTTATGACACTCCTCTAACGAGTATTTCTCCTCGTCCGTCATGGCATCCACCTCCGGGTTTGGCTAACATGTGGAACAACGTGATGAATCAGAAGGTACGTTTACTTCTTTTCAGTATCCTTCTCCTCACCCTTCTTGCTCTTGTAGTCTTTGATCGCGGCGTGCAGTGCATCGGCGGCTAAGTTGGAGCAGTGCATCTTGACCGGCGGAAGACCGTCAAGTTCGGTGGCCACGTCGTTGCGGGTCAACTTCAGAGCCTCATCCACGTGCATTCCCCTGGCCAGCTCGGTTGCCATGCTGCTGGTGGCGATGGCCGAACCGCAGCCGAAGGTTTTGAATTTGATGTCGGTGATGATATCGTCCTTTACTTTGATATACATTTCCATTAAGTCCCCGCAGACCGGGTTCCCCACCTTCCCATACCCGTCGGCATCTTCCATGCTGCCCACGTTCCTCGGGTTCATGAAATGCTCCAGAACCTTCTTGCTATAACCCACCTGTGCCATATGGCTCACACCCCTTCTCTTACAACGGTGAAAGTTGTCTTAACCTTTCAATAGTTTCTTTGACCGCCTTTGTGATTTGAGGTATCTCTTCAAGCTTGTTCGACCGACCCAAAGTCATCACCATTGATCCATGCGCCTCTTCGTGTTTCAACCCGATTGCCAGAAGAACGTGCGAGGGTTCCAGGGTCCTGGACGAACAGGCCGAGCCGGTGGCAATCTGTATACCGTGCTTTAGGTCCATGTTCAGGAGTATGCTTTCCCCCTCAATGCCACTGAACCGGAAACTGGCGTGGTGAGGCAGTCTCTGGCTCGGATGGCCGGTGAGATACGTCTCCTCGATCTTCAGAATCTCTTGGATGAGCTTGTCCCTCATCTCCTTGAGTCTTTCGCTTTCCTCCGTCATCTCTTCTTTGGCTATCCTGGCCGCCTCTCCCATTCCGGTGATGGCGAATATGTTCTCTGTGCCCGCTCTTAAGCCCTGTTCCTGGCCGCCCCCCGGCAGGATCGACTGAAGTTTGAGACCCGGCTTCCTGTAAAGCGAGCCTGCACCCTGCGGACCATAAACATCGTTGGACGATAGGGTCAGAAGGTCGATCCCGTCGTTCTGCACGTCTATGGGAATGCGCCCCGCAGCGGCGGTGGCGTCCACGTGCAGATACAAACCCTTCCGGTGTACTATCTCGCTTATCTCTTTTACAGGCTCGATGGTTCCGATCTCGTTGTTCGCGTACATGATCGACGTTACCGTTGTCTCTTTGCTCAAGGCCTCATCAAGCTTCCCCAGGTCAACGAATCCGGTTGAGTCGACCGGAACCAGCGTCAGCTCGAAGCCGCTCTTCTGAAGCTCCTTCATGGGATTGATAACCGAGATGTGTTCGATGGCGCTGGCAACCAGCTTCTTCCCCTTGCCCTGGTTTCTCAGAGCGGTTCCCTTGATAGCCAGATTGTTTGCCTCAGTCGCTCCACCGGTGAAAACGATGCAGATCTCCTTCTCAGCGTTGATCAGTTCGGCCACCTTGCTTCTGGCATCCTCCACCGCCTTATTAGCGGTTGCGCCTGCCGAATGCTGGGAGGAGGGATTTCCGAAATCCCCTTTGAGGTACGGTTCGGCAAAGGCCAGCACCCTGGGGTCGACGGGCATGGCCGAAGCGTGATCTAAGTATATTTTTCTCATAGGCAAACCTCCTTACTGGGGGGCGGCGCTGTCCGTCCACAGGCTGGTTTTGACCTCCTATCTCCATTCCCTATGGGGTCCGAAGATCAAAACCACATGGTAGCTCCTGCATCCAATGCCAGATCGTTCAGCGTGGCTGCACCCACGATCTTAACCCCCGGAATCAGCTCGACTTTTTCCCAACCCAGCATCTGCTTGGACGCCTCGCAGACGTAGATTTCAATCCCCATGTCCAGTGTCTGCTTGAGCATCTCCATAACGCTGGGGAAGGTTCCCAGCTTTATCTTCTCCGCCTCACCTGGCTTGAGGATCTTCAATCCCTGGCCCAGGTAATAGACCGCGGGCTTGAGATCCATCGCCTTGGCGGTCTGCGCCAG
>JBARPX010000288.1:0-1910 GCA_049643405.1 Candidatus Zixiibacteriota bacterium | reverse complement strand
CCAAGGAAAAGGTTAAGGTGGAGGGAGAGACGCAAACCTTTGCCACCATCACCCTGCAGAACTTCTTCAGGCTTTACGCCAAGCTGGCCGGGATGACCGGAACCGCGGTCACCGAGGCGTCGGAATTGTGGGAGATATACAAGGTGGACGTGGTGGCCATTCCCACCAACGAGCCGGTGAGAAGGATCGACTACGACGATATGGTCTACCGAACCAGGCGGGAAAAATACAATGCCATTATCGATGAGATCGTCCGCTGTCACGAGGCTGGCATACCGGTCCTGGTGGGAACCGTGTCGGTGGAGACCTCCGAGACGCTCTCCAGAATGCTCAAGAGAAAAGCGATAAAACACTCGGTGCTCAACGCCAAATACCACCAGCAGGAGGCGGAGATAGTCTCGCGCGCGGGTCAGGCGGGGACGGTCACCATCGCCACCAACATGGCAGGGCGCGGAACCGACATCAAACTCGGCTCGGAGGTAGTCAAGTATCCCCGGTGCAGGCTGGTAACCCCGGAGAGGGAGGACGCCTGTCCCTACTTAGAGGAGTTGAATTGCAATGAGGACGTTCCCTGCGGGCTTCGCATCATCGGTACGGAAAGACATGAAGCCCGAAGGATCGACCGGCAGCTGCGAGGCAGGAGCGGAAGGCAGGGTGATCCCGGCTCCTCGAGATTCTTCCTCTCCTTGGAAGATGATCTTATGCGGCTCTTCGGCTCGGATCGAATTGCTTCCATCATGGACAGGTTCGGTGTGGAGGAGGGGGACGTAATCAGGCACTCCATGGTCACCAAGGCCATAGAGAGAGCCCAGAAGAGGGTGGAGGCACAGAACTTCTCCATCAGAAAGCATCTGTTGGAATATGACGACGTGATGAACCAGCAGAGGGAGGTTATCTACGACCGCAGGCTGGCCGTCCTGGAGGGCGCGGATTTAAAAGAGGACGTTCTGGATCTGATCAGAACCGTAGTGGACTCCAAGGTGGACGCGCATACCGATGCGGCGACCTATCCCGAGGCGTGGGACTTAGCCGGGCTGAAGCAGGATCTTTTGAGAACCTTTTTGGTGGACGTCAAGTTCGACCAGAAGGATTTGAACGAACTCAAGCAGGAAAATCTGAGGGTAAATCTTCACAAGATGGCTCGTCAGATATATGACCATAAGGAGAAAATACTGGGTGAGGAGTTGATGCGTCAATTAGAGAGATATGCCATGCTCCGGACCATAGATGATAAATGGAAGGAGCATCTTTACGACATAGATCAGGTGAAGACCGGCATCGGTCTAAGGGCTTACGGGCAGAGGGACCCGCTTATCGAATACAAGAAGGAGGCATTTGCCCTGTTCACCCAGATGCTCCAAACGATCGACGAGGAGACCTTAGGGCTCATCTTCAAAATACAGATAGAGGAGAAAGAAAGAGCAAGAAGAAGAGAGCCCGAACAAGAGATGAGAGCAGTCCACAAGTCCACGGTGGGCATGGGATATGCCGAGACCGAGCCGGCGGAGCAGGTGGCTCCGGGCAAGCTCAGGCCGGTGAGAAGAACGGGCAAAAAGGTCGGGCGCAACGACCCCTGCCCCTGCGGCAGCGGGAAGAAATATAAGAAGTGCTGTGGGGCATAGAGAGGGTTCAAGGGGTCAAGAAAGACAAAAGCGTTCAGAGTTCAAAGTTTAAAGTTCAAGGTTAAGGTCTACAAGTTCCAGGGTTAAAGGGTTCGAGGATTCAAGGGGTCAAGTGAAATACAAGGGAGAAACACCTGAACCGTGTCACCCTACGGACGTGGGGGACATGCGGGACGTGCGGGACGTGCGGATGGCTATTTTTCATTTTTTTCATCGTCAGAAGATGTATTTTGAGATAGAAGATTATCATCCCAGAGGATGGCGTAGGTTCCGGCATGGGTTCTTGCC
>JBARPX010000287.1:0-3049 GCA_049643405.1 Candidatus Zixiibacteriota bacterium | reverse complement strand
GCCTCTTTCTTGCCCTTGAAGTAGTCGGCCTCGTACTTCTTCCAGTGATCGTATCCCTGGAGCGCGATGATATTAACGGTGTTTTTTCCTTCCGGAGAGTAACCCTTATAGAGGTTGTCATACAGCGTTAAACCGAAACCGCCCTCCACCTCTGCTTCAAGAGCGGCCTCGAATTCAGCCTCGGGGTCATACTCAGTGGTGCAGAAGATTTCTGTATCCGCAATTCCGACTTCGCCGACTAAGTCTTTTTTCAGACCCAGAAACACCTGGAAGCTGGAGAGGCTGACCGTCATCTGATCCATCCTGGCCAGATACTCTTTAAGATGGTCCTCCTGCTTCATCATGCTGTGGAAGGTATCATGGGCATTGGCATTTGAGATCACGACTCGTCCGGTAAACTCTTTGCCCTCTGCTGTTCTCACTCCGTAGGCTGTATGATCCTTCACCAGTATCTCTTCCACCTGGGTTTTGAGCATCACCCTGCCGCCGCGCTCCTCGATAAATTGCACGAAAGCGTCGCTTATCTTCTGGGATTTGCCTTTTGGATAATAACCTCCCTCTTGAAGAAACCCTATGGTGGGAAGAGCATAGTAGAAGCTGGCAAGCTTCGACGGCGGAAGCCCGTAGTATCCCCACAGTGCGGAGACGATGGCTTTGAGCTTGGGATTCTTGATGTGCTCATCCATCATCTGGCCCCAGGTTTTGGTGTAGGATTTGTATAGATGGGGAAAATCGACGGGGAAGCGACTCATGTCGACCTGGCCGCGCGCAGCCGAGATCTTGCCGATGTCCCTGGCAACACCTTTCATGTCCTCGAACAAACCTTCGATACCCTCCTTCTCCTCCGGGAAGTAGCCAACCAGCATGTTAATGTATCCGGGGAGGTCCTTCTGCGGCACCCGTATATCATAATCGGGGTATATTGCCCTGTAGAGTTCGGGGTGAGGCACGAATTCCACATCTGTGATCTCAGGAAAACCTGGTATCAGGTTGTGCACCCCTTCTCTCTCTCCCACAGTGGTAGAGTGCAGCGAGGCATCGAATTCGAAGCCCCCGGGTCGCTTGAAGGTGGTGGCATATCCGCCCGGCCGGTCGTGCTTCTCCAGAACCAACGGCTTGAATCCCTGCCGAGCGAAGGCCGCAGCGCAGCTTAAGCCCCCCAGGCCTGAGCCGATGATCACCGCATCGAATTCATTTTCACCCATCTCGGCCATTCCGCCGGTGGGGAAGAGGCTCCAATCAAGCGCCATCACTGAAGCCCCAGCCAACAATGCTCTTATGAAATCTCTTCTTTTCATCTCTTCGTGAGACATGACTTCTCCTCTTTTCTTGGTGAACTCTGGATTTTGTACATTATAGTTGCGTCAGGACTAAGGAGGCTGACCGAGAACTCCCATAGTGTCATTCTGAACGGAGCGAAGAGGAGTGAAGAATCTCGGTTTTATACGGGTTGAGATGCGAGATTCTTCGCCCTTACGGGCTCAGAATGACAATTCTCGGTTATCCTGTAAGGTCCTGACACAACATAAAAAGACCTTGAATCCTCTATTTAAGAGAGACCGCTTCGATCAAATTCAGTCCCTTCTTTAGCACTTGATAGCCCTTCAATTCCTGGGCGCTTACCACCTCTCCGTTTAAGTCCAGGAATTCAATCTCCAGATCATAGGTCCCCGGCTCGATCTCAAAATCGCCCACATATATTCTTCCCGGAAGCAGTCGCGAGCAGCGAAGGTCGGCATTCTCGGAGACGTCGGTGGCAACGTCAATCGCCGCTTTCTTTAGCCATCCCTCCACTCCTCCGGCGTCAACCTTCTCCTTGGCCTTATGCGCGGCCAAACCCTTAGCCACGGCGCGGGCTACGGTGCGAAGGTAGATGAGTGACTTCTTGGCCTGAAAAGTCTCCTCCGCAACTGTTGCTACGTCCTCCAGAAGCTGCAATTCCCCCAGAAACTCCGAATTCGAAAAGACCCGTACACGAGTTATGCGTGAGGGTCGGGGGACGATCTCCGGAATGGAGAATTTGAAATAGTAATCCTCCGAAACCGACATGGGCAGGTGACCGTATTCCGAGTCCTTTCTCCATGGGTCGGTGTACAGAACCTGCACTAAGTCCAAATCCTTGTCGGTCCGGATGCGAAGGTTGAGCGCCTCTTTGACCGGAGAGAGACCGACTAAAGCAACCACGCTCAGCATCGATTTATCATCAGACGAGTACTTCACGTCTGGAACATCGAAGTCATAGATGTGAGGTTGCTCCCTGAAAGAGTGGTGAAGCAGATCATAATCGATCCTGGCGTCGTCCATCTTACCGTCGGCGGCGTAGACGTGCATGCTCAAGTAGCGGGCGAAAGCATCGTTGTTGAACCGCACTTTCTTGGCTTTGTACTCGATTTCTACCTTTTCCTCGTCATCCGGGGAACCCTCCTGGAACCTGCGGGAGGCGTCGGCGTATTTCTGTTCCAGCAGGTTGAGCTTCTCATTGGCTCGCTTGACCTCCACGAAGGCGCCGTCAAAGTCATCCTGAGCCATGTAATTGAGCGCCATGATCAAATTTGTGTAGAGGATCTCGTAGTCCTCTCCTGCGTATTCGAGGACGTTGTCATTCAAGAGTAGTGACGTCGCCGCCCGGGAGACGCTTTTGGTGAAAAGCTCGTCGGCAGCATCCTCTGCCTGGGTCAATCTCTGATTGCTGGTATCGAAAAGGGAGGCATAGTGGTAGGCTAAGCCGGCATCTACGTAATAGAGAAACCGGTCTTTCTTCTGGTACTTATTCTCCGCCTTGGCTGCTTCTATTCTCTGGGCGGCCGAATGGAAGTCGCCGTCCTTCAGTTCGGCGGTGATCGGCTCGTAGAAGCCTTTTTGTGTCGCTACCGAGCCGCAGCCGACACACAGAAATAGGCAAAGAAGCAGCCCGAAGGCTGCCTGTCCCCTGGTCACTGACGTCGAGCCTGACAATTCTACCACTTGGTCTTTTTCTTGGAGATCTCTTTCTTGATCTTCTTGGTGCCGATCCAGACCTTTTCCATGCTCTCGATGTCGATCATCTCCA
>JBARPX010000286.1:0-17017 GCA_049643405.1 Candidatus Zixiibacteriota bacterium | reverse complement strand
CCCTTATAGCAGTAGGTGACCAAATAGACTATGTCTCCGATGTCGACTATGTCATCGTTGTTGGCATCTCCGCAGCACGTCTGCGGAATGGGCGGGGGACCGCCTTTGTAACAGTAGGTGACCAGGTAGACTATGTCACCAATATCGACTATGTAGTCGCCGTTGGCATCGCCGCATCTAAGATCACGCTTGGTCCATTGCGCGACAAATCCCGCGACTTTGTCGCCGGCAATTGAAAACCAACCTCCCACGGTCAATTTGGATTCATGTACGGTCAGTGTATAGTCGTAAGATCTCACGCCCGACCCCAAAGCCGACCAACAGGAACCGTCCCAGGAAGCCATTCCACTGGCTGCAACTCCGCCCGTGGTGTCAAACCAGCCCGCGGCGATCAATTTGGAGTCATAGATGGTCAGGGCATGAACGTAAGAATCCATTCCCGATCCGAGAGGCGACCAGGAAGAGCCGTCCCAGGAAGCGATTCTGTTGATTGAAACTCCGCCCACGGTGGTAAAACAACCTCCGGCAATCAACTCAGAGTCATAGACGGCCAGGGCATTAACGTCAGAATTCATCTCCGATCCCAGAGTAGACCAGGAAGAGCCATCCCAGGAAGCAATAAACTTGGCTGTAACTCCGCCCGCGGTTGTGAATCGACCTCCGGCGATCAGTTGGGAGTCATAGGAGGTCAGGGCATAAACGTTATAGTTCATTCCCGATCCCAGGGCCGACCAGGAAGAGCCATCCCAGGAAGCAATTCTATTGGCTGGAACTCCGCCCGCGGTGCTAAACCTGCCTCCGGCTATCAATTTGGAGCCATGGACGGCCAGAGCAGTGACGAAATAATTCGTTCCCGATCCGAGGGGCGACCAGGAAGAGCCGTCCCAGGAAGCAATATTACTGGCTGGAACTCCGCCCGCGGCGGTAAACATACCTCCGACGATCAACTTGGAGTCATAGACGACCAAACAATGGACGGTGGCATAAGGTCCTCCCGACATTCCCGATCCCAGGGACGACCAGGAAGAGCCATCCCAGGAAGCAACATAATTGACGGTGATGTCACCGGCCGTAGTGAAATAGCCTCCGGCTATCAATTTAGAGTCATATACGGTCAGGGCATTGATATAAAGATCGATTCCCGATCCCAGGGCCGACCAGGAATCGCCGTTCCAGGAAGCAATCTTCTTGGCTGGAACTCCGCCCGCCGTGCCAAACCATCCTCCGGCGATCAATTCGGAATTATAGACGATCAGGGCATAGACGTCCGCATAATCCAAGCCCCACATTCCCGATCCTAAGGCCGACCAGGAGGAGCCATTCCAGGAAGCGATGTGATTGACTAAGGTTCCGCCGGCAGTAGTGAACCACCCTCCGGCGATCAATTTGGAGTCATAAACAGTCACACAATATACATAATCGTTCATTCCCGATCCCAGTGCCGACCAGGAAGAGTCGTCCCAGGAGGCAATACAATTAACTGTGACTCCGCCTGCGACGTTAAAATCACCTCCGGCGATCAGTTTAGAGTCATAGACGGTCAGGGCGCGAACGTTATAATCCATCCCCGTTCCCAGGGCCGACCAGTCACTGCCATCCCAAGAGGCGATCTTATTGGCTGGAACTCCGCCCGCGGCGTTAAATACGCCCCCGGCGATCAATTTGGAATCATAGACGACCAGGGAATAGACGTCGGCATAAGGTTCTCCCGACATGCCCGACCCCAAGGTCGACCAGGAAGATCCGTCCCAAGAGGCAATGTAATCGGCCGCAACTCCGCCCGCGGTGGTGAACCATCCTCCGGCGATCAATTTGGAGTCATAAACGGTCAGGGCGCGAACCGTATTATCCATTCCCGCTCCCAGGGTCGACCAGGAAGAGCCGTCCCAGGAGGCAATATAACCGGCTGCAACTCCGCCCGCAGTGGTAAACCATCCTCCGACGATCAATTGAGAGCCATAGACGGTCAGGGCCTGAACCTGATCATTCGTTCCCGACCCCAGGGCCGACCAGGAGGAGCCGTCCCAGGAAGCAATATTATCGGCCCGAACATCTCCGGCAGCGTTGAAAGACCCGCCGATAATGAGAAGACCGTTATAGGTGGTCATGGCATAGACATATCCATCAACACCGGGAATCGATGGTGACACCGTGTTGTCCCAATAGACGTCGTCCGGGTCATCCTTGCTTGATGTAACCTGTTGAGAGCGTATCGTTGGCTCGCCGGTAATCGGATCAAGCTGAATATGGTATCCTTCCCAATTCAACCGCCCCTGGTAACCCGATTTACGAATCTTTTCCAGATCAACGCGGCGCTCCGGCGTTAAGAAATCGCCAACGCTCTTGCCCGTTCTATCAGCTACAGATGGCGCATTTCCCTGCTCAAGAGCAGACTTTTCGGTTAACGGCTCAACAGACGCCGGCAGACAATCCCTCAAACCTGATGTCTGGGCGGCCATGATTAGCACAATAGCAGAGATCAACAGCTTTCCTGTCATTGGCGACCCTCTGTTACAGCGTTAGATAGTAGCCAAATCACAGATATCCGATATTAGTATGATCATTAACATAATACATCGGAAGCGGAAAAAGTCAAGAAGAATCCTTCCGTGTTCGCGTTCACCGGCTCAAAATCTCCTACTTTTACCCGCTGCCTACCCTCTCCCAAAGGTGGGAAGTTGAATGTCGCGGCAGGGCACTCTCGCGTTGTCACAAGCCTCTTAGTCGAGGGTGGCACAGACCCTTGGGAGAGGGGACCCCGGAACCGCGAGCCCGGTCAATGCCTTAAGAACGGAGCTTTTTACCTTGACTCTCCTTTCTGATTTCGTTAGGTTCGTCCCTGCTGCGTCGGGCACGCGAACCTATCGAACCTGAATTGTCATAACCATCTCGCCAATCCGACGTATTATTAGATGATGATCTGAGCTGGATGAGCAAATCCGTGTGTCCAATTGCCGAAGGCTTGAAGAAACCCCGAATACCGAGGTGTCATGATATGAGAAGAATGATCTTTTTTTTAGTCCTTGTATGTGTGTGGGCTTACCTGGGGATGGTCCCCTCCTATGCCGTAGAACGCCAAACGTCTCCGGAATGGGAATATCTGCTGGAGGCGCCTTCCTGGGGAATGATCGAGTGGGCCAGCGCCACATTGCCCCAAGGATTCTGGTATCCCACTTTTGAATTCCTTTATCTGTCCAACGGAAGCTACTTTGCAGCGGGAAAAGAGGTCAGTTACCCCGGCGGACGAGATTCTACCAGCAATATGATCACCGCCAAACTTCTATATGGACTCTCCAATAGATTCACCCTGGGCGTTTACGTACCTGCGGTGGTAAGTCAGAGAGTGGACGTTGGAGAATACGGGCAAATCGAAAGAGAGAAGACCGGCGCCCGCAGTTTTGGAGATGTCGAGCTGTTTTTGAAATGTCGCATCCTGGATCGATACTATTGGGCTTTGGCCGCAGAATTCGGGCCTACTCTGCCCACGGGTAAGCCCTACAACAAAGCTGGCGGTGACAAAGCCGGTACCGGCGATGGGCAGATCGACTTAAATTTCAACCTTAAGGGGGATATCCTGCTGACTGAGGAAGCCTTCGTCAGGCTCGACACGCGACTTACATATCAGGCCAAGCGAGAATTCACCGACGCAGACGGGGAGTCAATCGAAGAGAAACTTGGAGACGTGCTCAGGACGGAAGCGGGCGTCGTTCGAAACTTCAAGAATGTCGGGCTGAGCGGGGCTTTGCGATTTACCTACTGGAGGGCAACCAAACGAAACGGCGCGGTAGAATTGGATGCGGCCGATCTTGTCGAGATGTCTCTTCGTCTATCCCTGGGGGAAGCTACTCCGCGAAAACACGGGAAGCTCGATCTGATCCTGGATTTTCCTATAAACGGGAAAAACGCTCCGGCCACGTATCGCATCGGAGTCGCCATCAGGAGCATATTCAGGTGAGAGCTGAAGTATGACTCTCAATCCAGGAGCTCAGCCTCCTGATGCCCTGTAGCGGAAGGCTTTAGCCTTCCACCGCTGGCTCGGGAGGCCTTCCTTCGAGAGGCTCAGGACGAGGAAGAACTCCGCTACACCTCCAAGACGTCTGTCAGGCAGGACCTTCGCTCGCGGACAGAGCCCTTTTGAGAAACTCATTTTCCAAGATGAATAATGAACCGCAGCCGCAAGGGTTCACCGTCGTGCAGGGGGTGGGGATATTCGCGCTTATCCTGGTGGCAATGCTCGTTGTGGGGGGCATCAGTTCGACTGTCTTCGGGCTCCATGCAGCCATACTCTTAAGCGAAGCAGTTATTCTTCTGGTTCCAATCTCCTTTCTTTCCGTCGGCGGATATTCCTTCCGCCATATTGTTCTCTACCCAAAAAGGCTCGGGCTCAACTTCTGGATTCTGGTAGCGGCCGCTTCAGTGTTTTTGTTCGTGGTGATCTCGGACGTCACCGGGTACGTCAATCAGCTTGTGCCCCGGCCCAAATGGCAACAGGACGCCTTGCTGGAGCTTCTGGTGGCGAAAACCTGGCCGGAGTATCTGTTCAGGATTTTTGGCGGGAGCGTGCTGGTGGGTTTTTGCGAGGAGTTTGCCTTCCGGGGATTCTTGCAGCGGGTCTTCTCGGAACGGCTGGGAGGGATGAGGGGATTCATCCTGACCGCATTTCTGTTCGCCTTTATGCATCTGGACCCGTGGAATTTCTTCGGCATCTTTCTCCTGGGTCTCTTCTTGGGATATCTGGTTTATCTCACCGGCAATCTCTGGGTTGCCGTCCTGGTTCACTTCCTTTCCAACGGAATTGCCTTCTCCGCGGGGTTTTTCTCCTCCGAAGCGGGCGCTGATTTTGGGTATACCTTTCCGCCCCACATAACCTTGCTTTTCATGTTTCTCTTTATCGTTAGCCTGAATCTTATCCGAAGGGTTTACAAAGGAGCGGAGGAGAGGGCGATCCTTTCTGGATGAAGGATCTAAGGTAAAGCTATTTCTCGAATCATAGAGGGATAAAAAAAGGGCGGGGTTGGTCACAACAACTCCCCGCCCTGTCTTTTCTGTTTATCACTCCGGTGGTGAACAGGAGAGATATCTAACATTTTGAAAACCCGCACTGGGAACAGACGACACAACCGGAATCGTGATCCAATTTGCCTCCGCAGTCGGGGCAGAATTCGTAGGTTAGGTCCCTGTCCTGGTTGGCATTCTGATTCGTCCCGAAATGTCTATTCAGCACTTTGGCGATGGCATCCGGAATGGACATGATCAGTCCACCCTCCTGAAACACCTGGGAGGCTCCACCAATTCCATATAACTGCTCGATGATCTTGTCCACAGGGATGCCGCTTCTCAAGGCCAGAGAGATCAACCTGCATATCGCCTCGGTATCCGCCATGGTGGAATAGCCGGATTTTCCTATCTGGGCAAATACCTCAAATGGCTTATCATCTAAGGTGTTGATGGTAACGTACAGGTTCCCATAGCCGGTCTTTATCTTATCGGTGATGCCGGAAAGGGTGGTGGGCCTGTCCTGGGGGATGATCTTTCCTTCCTCTTTCTTCTCCTTCTTGGTGGCAAGAACCTGCGACTCTCTGGATCCATCCCGGTAGATGGTTACCCCTTTGCATCCTAACTGGTAGGCTACTCGGTATGCGTTCTCCACGTCCTCGACTTTGGCCTCATTAGGCAGATTTATGGTCTTGGATACGGCATTGTCGGTGTACTTTTGGAAGGCGGCCTGATGGCGAACGTGCCACTGGCCGGCGGTATCGTGAGAGGTGACGTAGATCCTTCTGGTCTCGTCGGGAATCTCTTCGAACTCCCTGACCGAACCCTTCTTGCCAATCTTCTCCATCAAGACCTCGCTGTAGAAGCCCTTCTCCTTGGCCTCCTTCTCGAAGAAGGGATTCGTCTCCACCATTCTGGTATTGTCCATCACGGTGCGGATGTACGAAATGGCGAACAGCGGCTCGATCCCGGAAGAACAGCCGGCGATTATGCTTATGGTTCCTGCAGGCGCAATGGTGGTGACGGTGGAGTTGCGCATGGGGATTTGCTTTTGGTGGTAAATGCTTTTCTCCCAGTTGGGGAAGGCACCTCTCTTCTGCGCCAACTCAGACGAGGTCTGATGGGATTTCTCGTGGATGAAGCCCATCATCCGTTCGGCTAAGTTCACTGCTTCCTGGGAGTCGTACGGCACTTTAAGTTGAATCAACATGTCCGCCCAGCCCATCACTCCCAAGCCGATCTTGCGATTGTCTTTGGTGTTCCGTTCGATCTCCGGCAGCGGATAGTTGTTGGCATCTATTACATTGTCCAGAAAATGGACCGCCTTCTTTACGGTGCTCTCCAGCTTATCCCAGTCGATCTCGCAACGGTACATGGTGGTGGGATCGCTGGAGTCGACCACTGCCCGGACCATCCTGGAGAGATTTATAGAGCCGAGATTGCACGACTCGTAGGGCAAAAGAGGTTGCTCGCCGCACGGATTGGTGGATTCGATCATGCCCACCTCGGGGATGGGATTACCCTGGTTCATCTTGTCCAAGAACATCACTCCCGGCTCCCCGGTTCTCCAAGCGTGTTCTACGATCATATCGAAAACCTCTCTGGCTCTGTAGCTGACCGGCTTGCCGTCCTTTACGCAGGTTTTCTGAGTGCGGGGGTCGAACAGATCGTAGTGTCCGTCATTTTCCACCGCCTGCATGAAGCTGTCGGTCATTGCCACGGAGATATTGAAATTGGTCAGCTCGGCCAAATCGTCTTTGCAGGTGATGAACTCCAGGATGTCGGGATGGTCCACCCGCAGTACCGCCATGTTGGCGCCCCTGCGGGTGCCTCCCTGCTTGACCGCCTCGGTGGCCGCGTTGATCACCTTCATGAAGGAGACCGGCCCTGAGGCCACTCCGCTGGTGGATGCCACCGGCGAATTTCTGGGCCTTAAGCGGGAGAAAGAAAATCCGGTTCCGCCGCCGCTTTTATGAATCAGCGCGGTATCCTTCACCGCAGCGAAAATGGATTCCATGGAATCCTTGATGGGAAGGACAAAGCAGGCGGAAAGTTGACCCAACGGGCGTCCGGCGTTCATCAGTGTGGGAGAGTTGGGTAAGAACTCCAGTTTTGCCATCATCCGATAAAACTCTTCGACGCTCTTCTCCACCTCCGACCCGGTAGCGCCGTATTTCTTGTCCGGCTCTGCCACCACCCTGGCCACCCTGAAGAAGAGCTCCTCGGGAGTTTCGATTACCTTTCCCTCATCGTCCTTCTTCAGATACCTTCGCTGCAGAACCTTCATCGAGTTCGGCGTGAGTTCTGCTTTGACCTTATCCGTAATTCTAACTTCAGACACCTTTCCCTCCTCACTAGGTGAATCGGACCGAAGGCCACTTGGCCGTTCAGTTCGACCTTCCCTTCTCTTGTATCGACCAGTTTCTCTTTCCCATTCTATTATTCGTTAAAACCACAAGTTTTGATAACACTTTCCGTGTTTCAGTTTTGTAGGTCAACCATTTGATTTGTCAACCTGTCCTGACGGATATGCTTGACCTGCCGGGCTGCAAGCCGGTCATCTCCTCCTGGCGATCGCATTGTAGACTAAGGCAATGATCAGGCCGCCGACCGCACCGTCGAGAAACCCCCACAAGGCTCCGATGAGACCTCCTACGAAGCAGGGTGCATAGCCGATATAGACCGACGACATCACTTCAACCACCCTCGTCCCCCAACCAAACCCGGCGACCCATCCGAGACATAATACAAAGAAACCCCAGGTGGCTCCCAGCGAAACGGTTAATGCTTTGACATTTAGTTTTTCCATTTGCCATCCCCTGGTTTATGATTTTCCCTGTTCAGTTGAGCAGATTCTCACACCACCTTCTTTCTTTTCTGGGCCACCACCACCAGCCTCTTGGCCTCGTGGTCGTATGGCGCGCCGGCTAAGTCTCCGTAGACCTCAATTGCCTCGAAGCCGCAGTTGCCGAGAAGCGCCGAGAGTTCAGCGGCGGAGTAGAGTCGAAATCCGAACTCAAATTCATCTACTTTTCCATCCTTTATAAGAATCCAGCGATTCTCGATCCAACTCCAGTGCTTGGTGATTCTTCGCTCCTCTAACATAGTGGCACCGTCCAACTCGTACCAGTCGCGCTCGCGGAACATGCGGGCAAGTATCTCTTTGCCCATGACGTCGATAAGAAAAACGCCTCCGCTTTTCAGTGAACCGTGTATATTTCTCAGCACCAATTCGTCGTCCTTGACATTTTCAAAAAACCCAAAGGAGGTGAAGAGACTAATTGCCCCATCGAAGCTATCAGGTCTGCAGAAATTCCTCATATCCTCCTGAACGAACTCAAGCTTAAGCCCTTCGGTCTTTGCCAGATTGCGCGCCTTCTTCAGGTAGGTTTCGGTTCTATCCACACCCACCACGGAAAAACCGCGACGAGCAAATTCCAAAGCATGTCTGCCCGGCCCGCAGCAGAGGTCGAGAAGGGAGGCTCCCGGAGAAATGCCCAGTCTGGAAATGAGGTTGTCTACCTCCTCTGGCGCCTTTTCCCAGCGTTCCTTGGGGAAGAGGAAGGGAGCCCATTTTTCCCAGAAATCATCTTGTTCATACCAGGTTTTCATGACATTTATCCCCTATCCGGTCTACAAGGTGTTCTCTCTCAGATAAGAAGTCGATTCTCTCACTGTTGGATTCTTTGAGCTCATCTCAATCTCCCAGCCTGCTTCAAAACGTACAGGGCATCTACAGTCACGAACTCGTTCATACGTTTTCTGCTGACGCCGCCCCAATCAACCAACGAGCAACCGGTGGTTACCTTCTCTGTAACCTTATAATACTTGCATTCGGCGGGAAACCCGTCATCCGGCAGCCGCTTTGACTCCAAGAGTTTTAGGGCATCTCCGCAGCGTTTATCACCGATAAGACCTGCTTCAGCCATGACTTTCAGTCCAAACAGGATATCATAACGCCAATAGCAGGGATAGTGCAGCTTCACGAAATCGTCCTGCATCACCTTTCCGTCCCTCAGCCTCTTGCACAACCTGCGCTTGAGGAAAATCTCCGAGGCCCGTTTTGCAGCTTGCAGGGATCGCATGTTTCCGGTCAATCTGCCGTGAAGGGCAAGTGCGCGCAGAGGAATAAGGCTTTCCCAGAAGGACGATTTCTCTGCTTTGGGATTCTTGTCACAGTTCCATCCGCCGTCAGGCCATTGCCATTTGACCAGGCCTTCTGCCAACTTCTCCGTTCGATCATCCGCCAGGCCAAGCGTCAGGAGATAGTAAACAGCGTTCCCTTCCTGCGAGGCACACCTTCTAACCCGACCGTCAACGACTCTGATATGTTTTTGGTGCTGTTTAGAAAAAAGCCACTCGTAAACCTGCTCCCTTAACGGAATGACCGATTTATCTCCCGGGGGGTATCCAATATCTGCCAGCGCTGCCAGCACCCAGTGAGCGCCGCACCACTTCTTATAAGCATGACACGGTATTTTGCCGTCTTTTCCTCTCTCTGAGAGAATCGATTTCACCCTCCGGGATGACTTTACTGCCTCTTGAAGTCTTCTGATTCCCGGTGATTCCACGTTTCTGTCCAACACGTTCACCAAAACCTTGAATCGCACTGAGGGTTCGTTCGAGTTGAGCAGCCTGCTTATTATATCCCTTGTCATCTGATATCCTGCGAGCTATGACATAGTGTGTGGGGCAGTCTTCCAGACTGCCCGACCTAATTCTATTCTCCTCCCGCTCCGGGCGGCGGGATAACGCCGAGCTGCTGCATCAAACCCAGCCGATCAACGCTGGCCAAGCAGCGCTCAACTATCTTGCCGCCGTCAAATCGCCAGATATCCACGGCCGAGAAGATAATCCGTTTGCCCGTCGGGGCGATGCCTGCCAGAACGCCTTTGTGCGTGCCGCGGATCGTGAAGGCGCCCACCACCAAATCTCCCTCGGCAATCAGATGATCGATGGTGAAATGAATGTCGGGGAGAGCTACGCGGGTGGCAGCCACGGACTGTTTAATGGCATCGGGGCCGCGTAAGATCTTGGCAGCATCATCTATGTCCGTGGCGGTGAAATCGGAGGCGTAAATCTCGTCGGCTATGTCCATATTTCCCTTGTTCCAGGCCTCTTCGATCCAGCGGCGGATTGCTGCTTTATTCTCATCTGTTGACATGTTGTATTTTCCTCTTTGTTTTGGCCCTAAAAGAATCTGCAATGCAGGTGAGCTCTTAAACCAGTTCTGCTCAAAACAAATCGAATCCCGCATTCTTGAACGCTTCGATCAAGGTTTCGTTCATCCTGAGCAGCTCGTCCGAAGGATATCTGAACCTGAAGAGGAACTGAGCGTTATTCTTCACGTCGAGTTTCTTCAGCTCTTTCTTCACCCATTCCGGGTCTGCCCATTTAGGCCTTTCCTGTTTTTTTGCCTCCAGAACTTCGACATAGGTCTTTTCAAAATATCTCTCCACATTCTCGTCGAAATCCCCATATTTGTCTTCAAAAGCCTTTTTGATTTCGTCGTCACTCAGGATCCCGTATTTCTCCCGGTGCGCGATAACTTCCCGTTTTAACTTGGGGATTCTCTTGGGAACGGACTTAGGATACCCGATCGACAGGACCATCATGGGTAACACATACCCGGGTATGCTGAAATATTCCCTGGCCGGATCGATGGCTTCCAGAATCGTGCCGATGTAAACCGATCCCAGGCCGTGGCTTTCGGCCAAGATCACCACGTTTTGGGCAGAACACATAAGGTCTGCGTAGGCTATCAGAAACGGGCGCAGGGCCTTCTCTCCCTTGTATTCGGTGTGAGACATGGAGGCCCACTTCTTGAGCCGGTAGAAATCAATACAGAAGATCATGGAGAGGGGAGCGTTTCTCACCCAGGGCTGATCTCCCACCATCTTTGCCAGTTCTTTCCTGGCGTCGGCTTGCTGAACCAGGATAATCGAGATGGGCTGGATATTGCCCCCGGAGGGAGCATTGTTCGCAGCATCCAGAAGCTGTTCGATGACCTTCTCAGGTATCTCCTGATCCTTGAAATTCCGGGCCGATCTGCGCTTCATGATCAAATCGTATAAATCCATGTCATAACCTCCGTGATTCCCTTGTCTGCTACGTGAGAAAGGAATAGACTAACAACAGCAGGAAGGGGAGACCGACTATGAACGGTACGAACTGCTCAACTTTGGAGAGCCCCAGATATCTTTTGCCTCGCTTCCCTTCCTGAAGAATCTTCCATTCCTTATCGTAGGGTTGGAGGGGCAGATGCTGCTCCATTTCATTTATCACTTTAAACTTGCCCCAATTTAGCTGCCGGTAAACTCTAATATTGACGTGCCATAACAGGCACAGCAGAATACCCAGGATGGCAACGGCAACAAACAGGACGGCAGGAATCTGACCAATACCACCTTTGCTCACGACCAGCGAAAGCAGGGCCAGCAGTCCGGAGAGCAGCGAGACGTAGAATCGATTTGTCTGTGACCGCCTGGTGCTGACCCGATCGGTCATTTCAACATAGATCTTGTACTGCTCCAACAGATGATCGTTGAATTTTTGCCCATATTCTTCCCTGGTCATAAAGCCCACCTCCTAACAGCATCAACCGTTCATAAGGTTCTCTGAGTCAACCATCTCAAGGCTTGCAGCTCGCTGTAGTTCGCAAATGTAGCCGCAGGTTTCCCTCGGACCGAGTCCTTCAGGACAAGTTAGCCAGCGTGAATGCACCATGAACAAAGACCCTCATGCCTTTCGTTTTCCCGAGAACCAACCTTCTCTTTTCATCACCTCCATGACGACTCTGTTGCCCGGTCCGTCTCCTCGGGCAACGGTGACGCTAACCTTCTCCCCAACCGCTGCCGCTATCTGGGCAATGTCTCTGTGGGTGAATCCGGGGCAGAGGCAGATAGAGTGAATGCCTTCTTCCTTCGCCAGTTTGCTGCATGCCGCAACAGCTTGCCCCTGGTCCCTGGCCACCACCACAAAGAGCTTGAATTTGCCCGTATCGATCACACACCTGTGCTTTTCTGCATCTGCATCAGGGGCGCGGGCAACGAAGGCTACTTTAAATGCCATGTTCATCCATTCCTATTGTAGTTTTTGTGTTGACAGACTTGGACCTTTTCCTCGGCCACTTCATATCCGAACTTCGTTTCCTGTCCGATGGAGCACGTGCATCCAGGTTTTGTAGGTCAACCATCCCAGAGGGCTTATCTGGAAGGGCATGCTCTGAGGGTGGCTAACACTCTTTTGTCAAGCAGTCCTTAGGATTCATCCTGATCCCGCCTTTGGCGGGAGAAGGACATGCTTGACCTACGGGCTATGTCTTACTCAAATACAATGTCTGGGTGGGATAAGCAAATTCAATCCCGCGTTTTTCAAACTCCTCCTTAATTGCAAAGTTGATCTCTTGCTGAATATTCATGTACTTGGTATAGTCCCGGCTGAGAACGTAATAAACCGTCTCAAAGTTAAGACTGAAATCTCCATAAGAAGAAAAATGTGCACGGTCAAAAACTGTATCAGGAGTATTTTCTATGATGCTTTTGATTATTCCCGGTATTTCTTTTACCTGTTCCAGGGTAGTTTGGTAGGTAACCCCTAATTTGAAGACCACGCGGCGCTTATCCATTCTCTTATAGTTGCGTAAACGGGAATTGGTGAGATCGGTATTGGAAAACACCAATTGCTCTCCCCCAAGGCTGCGAACTCGCGTGGTCTTAATGCCAATATGTTCGATGGTTCCTAAATAATCATCAAGGATGATAAAATCGCCAATCTCAAACGGACGATCAAACAGGATGGAGAGGTAGGAGAAAAGGTCTCCCAAAATCGCCTGGGCGGCCAGAGCAACTGCTATGCCGCCAATGCCTAAACCTGCGACTACCGCAGAAATCCTAAAGCCTAAATTATCTAAAAGAAAAGTGATACCAATGCCCCAGATAATTACCTTTATTACTCTGAGTATCCCTTTGATACTGCGCTGTTTGGTTTCATCCTTCTCTTTCTTTAGCCAATAAGCCTCGAGTGCGTAACTGACTATTGCCACTATAAAGCGGATACCAAATATGGTTAAAAGAATCACTCCCGAAACATCAATGATTTTAGTCAAGGCGGGATTCAGAGTTAAACTGCGCGTAGCCAAATAAAGGACACCGAAATAAACCAAGGGGAGCAGTGTCTTTTCAACGATAGTAATTAGAAAATCATCTATGGTGGTGGCAGTTTTCTCCGCCCATGCTTTAAGGCGGCTTAAGATGATGCTTCTGATTATTCGAACGACAAGAATGCCGAGGAGAAGAATTGCAAGGAAAATCAGATAATCTAAAACGCGGTTGTCAAAAAATGACGTCTGCAGAATTTCTTTGAACATTTCAACCTTCCTTTATTTGTGATCAATTGCACATGATTATCTTATAACCGAATTTTGCAGGTCAACCTTTCCGAAGGATGGTTGACAACTCTTTTCGTCAAGCAGTCCTGTGGTTCGGCTTTGTTCTTCGAGTTTCTCAGGGCTACCGGTCTTCGGCCCTGCACTTTTCTCCCTCCCTTGATGGTTCGACCATTCGACAGGCTCATGGTGCTGAGCGAAGTCGAAGCACAAGCTCACCACAAGTGGGAGGGAATAAAAGGGAGGGTGAAGCTTCGGCCATTAGCCACGTAACTTCTTTGCCACCTCCATAACGTTTTTTCCCAATATCTCCGCCTGCTTCAAGCGTTTCGGCTGTTTCAGAACGTCGCCGGGATCGCTGGCAACGGCCGTGACGCCGTTTAGTTCCCCCGGGACGCAGACGATGCCGCGCGAAAGCATCCAGTTGTAGATGGCCATGATGGTAATGCTCTGCCCTCCGCAGGTTCCGGCGCCTACTGCGATAGCTCCACCGGGCTTTCCCTCCAGCGGTCTTTCCTCATTAACAGCATAATGCCTTTCCAAAAGCACCATCAGCCGGGCGGCGACGGTGCGTGAATAGACCGGGCTGGAGACGATTATGGCATCGCACCACCTGTAAGCCTCGTAAACCTGCGGCATGTCGTCGTCGATTGTGCAGGTTTTGAGTTCTCTGCATTCGTCGCAGCCGCGGCAAAACTCTATGTTCATCTCGCGCACGCGAAAGAGCTTCACCTGCCAGCCCTGCTCCTCAAACGGCTGCAAGGCATGCTGCAGCAGAATTTCACTATTCCCATTCTCTCTGGGAGTGCCGGATATGCCAAGAACCTTCATAACCC
The DNA here is from genome assembly GCA_049643405.1 of Candidatus Zixiibacteriota bacterium. GTDB lineage: Bacteria > Zixibacteria > MSB-5A5 > MSB-5A5 > SM1-73 > SM23-73-3. The sequence continues at coordinate 2,800 of JBARPX010000286.1, read as the reverse complement.
CGCCTCTACTCAGATACCCCGCTAGGAATGGTATCGAAGGGCGCCAGCTTTTCGAAACGCTCTCGATCTTCCAAGGCAAAGGGCCAGCCCTTCGCCATTGTTTTTTTCCCCAGCTCCACTATTCTCTCTTCCATTGTCGCGGGTGTAAGAACGAACGCAGATGGAGGTCGGGCACTTATTTCCACAGCAATGTCGCGCACTGTGATGCGATGGATATAGGGAGAGAGAAGTAAGATCATGGATAACACCACAACGAGTAGTAACGCGGCGCGGCCCTGGGGATGACTAAACCAGCTGGGCTTGAGCAGAGGCAACAGGAGAAACGACCCAATGCCCAGCATACACAAGAGGAAGATGGTTATGCACAGACCTGGGTGCAACGGGGAATAGAGCCACCACTGCCACCACGGTGGTCGCAGGTGGTAGCTCCAGATGTTCGCCAGAAGCGTCCGCGCGGCCGCGTTTACTGGTGACTTCAGGCTGACGCTTTGTTGCAGCTTCTCTTTTGCGGCAAAGAAGTCTTGCGTCTTGTAGTGAAAATAACCCAGCAAATAGAGGGTATAAGCTCGAGTCTCGTCTTTCTTCAGTCGGGCGGACAGTGCCTCTGCTCGCTCAAGCAACGCAATGATCGAGTGGAGCTTTTCTCGGTAATCGGGGGTGTTGTGGTCAATCAAGAATTCTGCGTCAAGGAAGGCTGCATAAGCCGACCAGAGAAGGAACTCGGGACTGCCAGCGGCCAAAAGCATCCCCTGCTTGAACGATTCGCGGGCATCGTCGTAGCGTAGCTGCTCCAACTGGATTCTACCCTTCAAACTCAGAGCCGGGGCATGCGTGTCGTCAGCCACAAGCGCATCTTCGGCTTCCCGCAGCGCAGCATCGAGATCTCCGAGGTCCAAGTAGAGCTCTCCCAGGCTTGCGTGCGCCGTGGCTAAGCTGGGTTCCAGCATCAGCGCTTTCTTGCACGCGTTCACGGCCTCCCTATATCTGCCGAGTTTTCCAAGACTCGTGGCCATGTGGGCCAGAGCGTCGACCAATGTCGTGTCCAGGTGGAAGGTCTTATGGTAGGCTTCCACAGCATCTTCGTACCTGCCTAGTTCGTGCAGCGCGATGGCTCTACCATACCAGGCTTGCGGTGATTCGGGATCTATGAGACCGGCTCTCTCGAAGCTGCGAATCGCCTCTTTGAACCTGGATAGATAGAGTAGCGCTGCGGCTCTGTCGATCCACGCTGTGGCATAGTTCGGATCACTGTCTGTAGCGCGATGGGAAATTGTTATTGCCTCGTCATACCTCGCCAAGTCGATAAGTACAAGCACTTTGTTGTGAAGGACTCCAAGATGCGAGGAATCAAGCTCTGTGGCCTTATCGTAAGACGCGAGAGCATCTTCATATCTTTTGAGTCCCCTGAGAGCTGCACCTCTGTTATTCCAAGTGCCAGCCTGCTTCGGCGCAATTGCCAGGGCCTGCTCAAAAGACCTAAGAGCCTCTTCGTAGCTCTCCTGTTCTACAAGGCTCGCACCCCTGTTCACCCAAGCGTCCACCAACAAAGAGTCCCTCTGTATTGCCGAGTCGAACGCCCCTACAGCTTCTTGAAACTTTTCCAGTCCGTGGAGGGCCATACCTCGCTCGAGCCAATGGATGGGCGAGTCCGGCTCCAGCTCTATGGCCCTCTCACAAGCCTCCAAGGCCTCGTCGTACCTCTCCAGGTGGAGGAGGGCGCCGCCCTTCTGCCCCCAGAGCGTCCCTTCCTCTACTCCCTTTTTAGCGGCCTTTTCGAAAGACTCTAGTGCCTCCTCCCATCTGCTGAGCCGGTACAGCGCGGCACCTCTGTTACGCCAGGCTTGCGCGTAGTTTGAATCGAGCTCGACAGCTTTGTCGTAGGCCGCCAGCGCTTCTTCGTATCCGCCAGTATCCAGCAGAGCCGAAGCAAGATTGTACCAACTGACCTGGTCTTCTGGACGGATTTGCAGAGCCTTCTCGTACATTTCTATGGCTTCTTTGGGCTTGCCCATCTTGCGGAGGGCTATGCCCTTGTTGGACCAAGCCCCTCTCTGGGTTGAGTCCAGTTCCAGGGCCTTGTCGCAAGCCGTGATTGCCTCCTCTTCGCGACCAAGATTCAAGAGAAATGCGCACATGTTAATCCAAGCTAAAGTATCGCCTGGGTTGATTTCAGTTACTCGACTCACCGCGTCAAGGGCTTCCTCCGGTCTGCCGAGCAGATGCAGTGCGCTGGCCTTATAGAACCACGCCTCCTCGTCGTTTGGATTCCCGTCAATCACCTGCTCAAAGAGTCTGAGCGCTGCTTGATACTCCCCCCGCACCAAGAGGTTGATGCCATCTTGCAGCCTATCTTGAGAGTCGGCACCCGATGTTTCCGTGGTCCCTTGATTGATCCCTGTAACGCGCACGCCAGCCGCCTGTTCCACCTCGCAGTTGGCGTACACCCTGTCTATGGGCAGCGCAGCGGCAGGAATAATGACAACGATCAGCAACAGCAGCCCAATCCGCATCCTTTTCCCCCTCGAATGATTATGGGATATACCCTCGTAAGGGTTCATGGCGTTACTTGCTCCTGGCTTAGCTACCGTAGCTTTGTAGGTCAACCATCCCAAAGGATCAGGCCTGAGGGTGGTTGACAATTCTTTTTTGTCAAGCAGTTCTAAAGGACATGCTTGACCTACACTCGTTGTGTCATTCTGAGCGTAGCGAAGAATCTCAGACCCTTCGCTTTCGCTCCCTTCGACTGTGCTCAGGGACGGTGAGTCAAATCGAACCGTCAGGGTGACAATTTTCCCTACTC
>JBARPX010000285.1:0-3685 GCA_049643405.1 Candidatus Zixiibacteriota bacterium | reverse complement strand
GATGGACACCCAGGCCGCCAGTTCCAGGTTCTCTTCCCGCTGGTCGACCACTGCCACGTATTCTGCATGCCAGTTCATCCCACCGGTGAGATAGCTCACCTCCGCCCTCCTCTTTCCGCTCACCTGGCTATCCAACAGCCACACCAGGGTGGGCTTGGTGATCAAACCCTCCGGGAGTGTAGGGAAATAAAGGTCCCGCACCTCGTCCAGCCTCACTATGCGAATAGCTCCCTCCGGTTCCTGAAGGGTAACGTTTTCGCTGGAATAGGAGAGAAGCTTGCCCTTATAGGATTTAACTTCTCCCGCTGGCCCGGCGGACTTCGTGAAAAGCTCAATCTCCCGGTCCACATACTTCTGCAATATCTTGGTGGAGCTGACCAGATCGTACTGATAGTTTTGCTCCAGGATGCTCACCCGGTCGGAGGGATTCACCGGCTTGAAATGAACCGAGGTCGGGTCTATCTTCGCCGCCACGTCGGTGAATTTGATGATGCTTCTTCCCTTTTGAAACTGAAGCTCTCGTACGTCCTTGACCAGTCCTAAATCCTGGTTGTAGATGGTAACCGAGACCTCCCCGTAAGCTGGTGAAGGTTCCGCCAACACCAGAGCACCGAGAACAAAGCTGAACAGCAGTAGTCTCACCAAAACGATAGTCCTCATTTCACTCACCACCTTGGAAATTAGAGGTTTTTTTGTTCATTTGATATATTATACAATTCGGACAAGGTTTTATTCCTCGTTTGTCGGACGCATTAAACCAAGATGGATAAATTGACTTCTGTTCTCCAAAAGAGTTGTTTTCGTATAACCTCTTGTCCCAAAAGATTTGCGTCCAAGAAGCAAAACCAATGCTTGTTTTTACCTCACTCCCTATCCCCCTCTCCATGAAATGGAGAGGGGGAACAAAGGGGGAGAGGTTTTATCTCATAGTGTAGTTGCCCGATTCATGGTTCGACAAACTCACCATCCTGAGCGAAGCCGAAGGATCGGGCTAGCCTGGCCAACCGGAGAAGCCGGGTCATGGGTTGGACGTTTGCGAAACCCAGGAGATTAGTACTTTCTTGGGCTGCTCGTGGTGCCCGGTCAGAATTCACCCCGGGAGGAGCATCTGAACGACACATTTGTTTTGTTCTCTTGAGCACGACCCCCCATGTGGTGATTCTGTCCTATGTTTTTAGAAAAAAAAGAAAACGCAATCGGGCTTCTACCAGCCAACGATCTCCTCTAAGTTTTTGTTCAATTTCTCCAGCATGCTCCTGTATTCTTCTCTTCTGGTCTTCTCCTTTTCGATGATCTCCCTGGGCGCCCGCTTGAGGAAGTCCTGGTTGGAAAGCTTCTTGTCTGTTTTTTCCATGAGCTTACTGACTCTGGTGATCTCCTTTTCCAGGCGGATCCTCTCCTGATCCAGATCGATAAGGCCTTTTAAGGGTACGAATATCTCGGCATCCCGTATCACTGCGCTGGCGGCATGATCGGGCTTGGCAATTTTCATTCCAATCTCGAGGTTTTCCACCTTGCCCAGGCTCTTTATGTGATCCCGGTTATCCTCCAGCATCTTCTGCAAATCCTTGCCGTCTACCTTGACCAAAACGTCCGCCTTTTTGGCCGGAGGCACGTTCATCTCAGATCTGATGTTCCTGACCGAGGTCACCACCTCCTGCACTCTCCTTAACGCCTCCTCTAAGCTCTCGTCTATCAGTTCCCTTCGGCATTCGGGCCATTTCTCCATCGAGACCGGAGAATAGCCGTCACCCGCCCGCCCGCCGTATAGATGATGCCAGATCTCCTCGGTTACGAAAGGGGCGAAAGGATGAAGCAGTCGAAGGATGTGATTGAGTGTAAGGTGAGCTACCTTTTGAGCCACAACTTTATCTTCCGCGCCCTCTGGTAAGTTGAGCCTCTGTTTTATCATCTCCACGTACCAGTCACAGAAGTCGTGCCAGATAAAATCGTAAAGGGACTTCACTGCACTGTTGAATCTGTACTTCTCCATCAACCCGGTGACCTCGCTCACCGTACGATTCAGACGGCTCAAAATCCACCTGTCCTCGAGTCTACCCTCGTTTTGGTCAAGTTGGAACTCCGTCCCGGGGGTAAATCCGTCGGAGAGGTGTGCCATCACGAATTTGGACACGTTCCAAAGTTTGTTGGCAAAGTGCTGCCCCACCTGAAAGGTCCGTCGAGCGATAAGAGTATCCTGTCCTTCCGGTGTCACCAGCATCATGGTGATTCTCAAGGCATCCGCCCCGTATTCGTCGATTATCTCCAGAGGATCTATTCCATTGCCTAAGGATTTGCTCATCTTCACCCCGCGCTCATCCCGAACCGTGCCGTGGATGTACACGTCGGAGAACGGTTCTCTGCCCATGAACTCGTATCCCGCCATCACCATCCTTGCCACCCACAGGAAGATGATCTCCGAGGCGGTAAAAAGCGCCCGGGTGGGGTAGAATCTCTCCAGATCCTTAGTCTTCTCGGGCCAGCCAAAGGTGGAGAAAGGCCAGAGCCAGGAGGAAAACCAGGTGTCCAGTACGTCCTCATCCTGTCTTAGGTTTTTGCCCTTGCACTTAGTGCACTCGGTCGGAGTGGTTTTCGAGACCACAACCTGGTCACAATCCTGACAATACCACACCGGAATCCGGTGTCCCCACCACAACTGGCGGGAGATACACCAATCCCTGATGTTCTCCATCCAGTACATGTAGGTCTTGGTCCAGTGCTCGGGATAGAACCTCAGCTTCCCGGTCTTCACCGCCTCGATGGCCGGCTGGGCCAGAGGCTTCATCTTGACGAACCACTGCTCGGAAAGGTACGGCTCAATCTCTGTCCGGCAGCGGTAGCACAGGGCTAAGGGCACCTGGTAAGCTTCGGTCTTCTCCAAGAGTTTCTTCTTTTTAAGCTCGGCCACCAGGGCCTCCCTGCAGGCATATCGGTCCATGCCGGAGAACTTGCCCGCATTCTTGTTCATGGTCCCGTTGGGATTCATCACGTTGATCTGTTCGAGCCCGTGTCTCTGCCCTATTTCGAAATCGTTGGGATCGTGGGCCGGGGTTACCTTCACCATCCCGGTGCCGAATTCCGGATCCACGAAATCGTCCGCCACGATCTTGATCTCCCGGTCCAGGATGGGCAGGATGGCGGATTTGCCCACCAACTTCTCGAACCTCTTGTCCCTGGGGTTGACCGCCACGGCGGTGTCGCCCAGCATGGTCTCAGGCCGGGTGGTGGCCACGCTGATGTACTGATCCGAACCCTTGATCTTGTATTTAATGTACCAGAGGGAGCCTTCCTTCTCCTCCCTCTCGGTCTCGTCGTCCGAAAGCGAGGTCCGGCAGCGGGGACACCAGTTGATGATGCGCTTTCCCCGGTAGATTAAGCCCTTGTCATACAGGTGCACGAAGACCTCCTGCACCGCCTCCGAGAGACCGTCATCCAAGGTAAACCTGGTTCTGTCCCAGTCGCAGGAGCAGCCGATTTTCTTGAGTTGGTTAAGAATGGCTTCTCCGTTCTTATTCTTCCATTCCCAGGCCAACTCCAGGAATTTCTCCCTTCCCAGCTTCTCTTTGGAGGTTCCTTCCTTGGCCAGTCTCTTCTCGAGGATCACCTGGGTGGCGATTCCGGCGTGATCCGTTCCGGGAAGCCATTCCGCCTCGTATCCCTGCATCCTTTTCCACCTGATCAGAAT
>JBARPX010000284.1:0-12791 GCA_049643405.1 Candidatus Zixiibacteriota bacterium | reverse complement strand
GTCGATGATCCTGTCCGGGACCACGTTGTTTATATCCGCCGAGATGGGATGAGGCGGAGCGGGTCCGAATTTATAGATGTAATTGATGAGATAAACCACGTCCGAGATGTCTCTCATCTCTCCGTCGAAGGTGACGTCTCCCGGCCAGTAGGGCAGAACGGGAAACTCTCCGGATACGTACTGCGGGCAATAACCCTCCGGCTCGGTGGTGGTGAAGAGCAGACGATTGATCGGAGGCAGGAAGATGGAGTCGATCTGCACCAGCCCGGTCATATCAGTCAAGGTAAAGCAGAGCGTGGTGAAGAGTCCCTGAGTCGGGGGAATAGGTGGGTCGTGGAACGGGATCAGAGCGATAAGCGCCCTGTCGATCGTCGTGTCCGCCTCCGGAACGACCACAATCATAGAGTCGGCGAATATGCCCTCCCTGAAGGTGACCGAATCGAAGTGAGCTGGCCCTGACCAACTCAAGGGGAGAACTATTGCTCCGACCGAGTCGTCGTTGACCACCCGCAGGTGCGCATAGAATAACCCCGGCCCGCTGGGAAGGGGAAAATAGGCATATTGAGGATAAAAAGAGACCGAATCCGGGCTTCCCGGATCGTTGGGGTCCTGCTCGCAGACCAAATGAAACTGTCCCATCCGGTATTGAGGGGTGTAGGTAACCGAATCCTCCCGCCAGAAGAGAAGATGCTCCTGGGGAAGAGGAGAGTTGGCAACGGTGTCGATGAAGAGATAACCGGTATCGCTGGTGGAGAAATAGAACTTGACCAGCATGCCCCTGCCGTCGGCTATGGGCTGCTGTATGCCCACCGAAGCGGTAAGCAGGACCTTCTGGTTGGGATTGTCGATGGTAACATTTTTGTCCACCACATAGGCTATCCTGCTTCCGAAGAAGCTGACCGAATCCATCTCCGCGGGTCCGGTCCAGGCCAGCGGCACCTGCAGCCCAATGACGGGGGTGTCGTTTCTGAAGTAGAGCGGTATCACCACCTGCCCCGGTTCAGGCGGGCAGGGAACTAAAAAGCCCTTTGACTTGAACAGCACGGAGTCGGGCCCGTAGGGGTCATTAGGATCCTGATCGGCAAAGCTTGAACCTGTCAGGGCAATAGAACATACCAAGACCGTCAGCATAAAGAGCAAAGTACCCTTCTTCATGTTTCCCTCCTCACACAGGTAGGCTTAGGCTGCAGAGAATAGTCCTCGCAATTGTCAACTGTAAATGATTTCGCACTCCTTCGATCTTCCAAGCTAATCTCTGATTCTAATATAAAGAAGCCAATCAGATAGTCAAGAGAAATCTCCGGTTTGGTAGCTGATTAGCCGCATGAGCGCGGCTCGACGTTTCGAATCTGCATCCCCGAGGAGAAAAACGGCGGATGGCCGGTTTTGTAATGTAACCTCCCGTGTTTGCCAGGCTAGCGGAGAACGAGCTTCGTGCTCTGGCCCGGGTTGAGCCCTGGCTGGTTCCCCTCTCGCTTCGAACGTAACGTCTTGTGGGAAAGTCGGATGTGCCTGGGGGAGGGTATTGTCCCAAAGTTTAAAAAAATGACTTTTTTTCTTTGCTTTCCGGCTCGAATTAGTTATATTTTTCACAAGCGTTTCTGAACTAATGGAAATTCGAGGGTCAATGCCAAAAGGAAAAGCAACAACTTTGGAGGTGACGTATGACGTTTGATGAAAGACTGAAGAACGTTTCCGTGATCGGAGCAGCGGGCAAAATGGGAAGCGGCATAGCGCTACTTCTGGCACAGGAAATGGCAAGGCTGAAGAACCTGCCTGAAAACAAGAACTCGGTTTTCAGACTTCATTGTATTGACATAAGCGAGCAGGCTCTGGACGGACTTCAGAAGTATCTCAGGGCGCAGCTGGTCAAAGCAGGAGAAAAGTCGACGGTGATGCTCAGGGAGCTGTACAAGGATCGTGCGAACCTGGTGGAGAACTACGACATCATCGATGCCTTCGTGGAGGAGGCCATGTCGGTCCTCAGATTGGGAACCGATCTGGGGGAGGTCAAGGACTCGAAGATGATCTTCGAGGCGATCGTCGAAAACAAGGACGTCAAGGTGGACCTGGTGAGGAAAATCGAGAAGCTGGTGGACCCGGAGACCTACTACTTCACCAACACCTCTTCCATACCCATAAGCGTCCTGAACGAGTCGGCAGAGCTGGGAGGAAGGATAATAGGCTACCACTTCTATAATCCTCCCGCAGTGCAGAGGCTTTTGGAGATGATCTCTCCTGAGGGGACCAGGCCGGAGCTTAAGGAGATGGCTCTGGAGTTAGCCAAGAGACTGCGTAAGAAGATCGTGCCTGCCAACGACATCGCAGGCTTCATTGGCAACGGACACTTTCTGCGTGACGGTCTGCACGCCATAAAGGAGGCCAAGAAGATGGCGGGTGAATATACCCTCCCCGGCGCTCTGTACATCATGAACAAGGTGAGCCAGGATTTGTTGGTTCGGCCCATGGGCATACTCCAGCTCATCGACTACGTGGGCGTGGACGTGTATCAATGTATTTCTGAGACCGTGGCGGGCTATATAAAAGGTGAAGATCTTAAAGATGAGCTGCTGGTTCAGATGGTTGAAAAGAAGGTGTTGGGTGGCCAGCACGCGGATGGAAGCCAGAAGGATGGATTCTTAAAGTATGAAAAAAATCGCCCGGCTGGAGTTTACGACTTAGAAAAGGGTGAGTATAAGATGTTCGATCCCAAGGGCTGGAGCGGTGAACTGGACAAAAAGCTGGGAGCATACCCGGACGGAATCGCCCCCTGGCGAGGACTCTTGATGGATCCCAAAAAGGAAGAAAAGCTCTCCGCATACTTTAAGAACCTGAACGCTTCCGACACCCCGGGCGCAAAGCTTGCGAAAGCTTATCTAAAAAGATCCAAAGAGATCGGCGAGTTCCTGGTGAAGACTAAAGTGGCGGAGTCCGCTAAAGACGTCAATGACGTCTTGTTGAACGGATTCTACCACCTGTATGGGCCGATCAACGATTACGTTTGAGGATTGGCTTCGAAGCTGGGTTCACGGTGACGATGCCCGTATCGAAGCTTGAAGCTTGAAAATCGATGCTGGTTTCCCTCAACCTCGAGCTTCCATGAACGAGCGTCGACACGAGCACGGACGTGCCCGTCTGGGCTTCGCCAACGACAAACTAGATACGATAATGAATTGACTCAAGGAGGTCATAGATGAAAAAGCTAAGAAAACCGGTATATGCTTGCGCTGGCTATAATACGATTTCCTTTGGTTCGGGGAGGAGAGAGTTCCACCCCAAGAAGCCCCGACCGGGTTTGGAAGAGTATATCCAAGAAGCCGGCAAGGGAGTGATCGAGCAGATTAACGACGCCAACGATATCGACGAGGGGATCATCGGGAATTTTATGGCGGCCAGGTTTAACCGGCAGGGTAACCTGCCCGGTTTCATTCCCTTCATCGATCCGGCGCTGGAGTACAAACCTTGCACCAGGGTGGAAGGCGCCTGTGGGTCCGGTGGATTGGCCCTGTACACAGCCATAAAAGGCGTCTGCTCCGACATATCCGACGTGGTGTTGACCATGGGAGTGGAGGTACAGAACACGGTCAAAGCCATCTATGGTGCGGATATCTTAGCCGGGGCCGGACACTATAAATCCCAGCGCAAGAAGGGCGCTGCCTATTTCTTCCCGGGTCAATTCTCGGACAGGGCCGGAGCCTGCTACGAGAAATTCGGCTATGATTACGTGAGAAAGGGAATGGCGCACTGGTATGCCAGAGCAGTCACCAACGCGCGAAAGAACCCCAAAGCCCAGGAATATCATAACACCATAGAGGATTTGGTGGCGGCCGGCATGACCCCCCCCAGCCCTAAGGTCTTCTGCGAACACATAAACGTATATGATTGCTCCAAGGTTTCCGACGGTTGCTCTGCGCTGATTTTCGCGTCGGAGGAGGGTCTGGAGAAGATTGGCATCGATAAGAAGAACGCCGCAGAGGTGGTAGGCTTCGGGCAGTCCCAGGCAGACGTGACCAAGCTACCAGAAGATAAGACCAAACTCGCGACTACCCGGAAGTCCGTGGAGAAGGCATACGAGATGGCGGGCATCGGTCCAAAGGACTTAGGCGTTCTGGAGGTGCATGACTGCTTCACCATTGGCGGGCTCCTTCACTTGGAGGCAACGGGAGTGGTCGGTTACGGCAAGGCGGCAGGCTTCGTGGCAGAAGGTAAGACAGCCATCGATGGAGAGATGCCTACCAACGCCACCGGCGGACTGGTTGGATTCGGTCATTACACCGGAGGAACCGGCGTCAGGCAGGCGGTGGATCTGGTGCATCAGTTCACCGGTAAAGCCGGCGATTGTCAAGTCGATGTCAAATCGGACCGGCCGTACGGCATGCTGATAAGCATGGGCGGCAACGATCGCACCGTGACCTGCATGGTGTTCAGAAAGACGACTTAAGCGGATCAGACTCTGAGTCTCTTTTGATTCGCATCGTTATTATCGGACGTTAACATCTCTAACTTGGTTTATTCAGGCGGAGGGTTCGATCCTCCCACGGACCACCTGTTGACTCTGATACAGGAATTTCGGCCCTTCTGCCGAGCCATAAAGGCTCTGCTACGCGAAACGCTTTAGCTGAAAATACAAGCAAGGAGTGATCTATGGATTTTGAATTTACCGAAGAACAGAGAATGGTGAAGGAGGCGGCCGCTGATTTCTCCAAGAACAGCCTTCTTCCCAAAGCCCAGGAGTTTGACGAAAAGGAGGAGATTCCACAGGAGATCTATAAGGAGCTGGCTGGATTGGGCTATCTGGGCATGCTGCTTCCAGAGGAATACGGAGGCTCCAATCTGGATTTCGTGAGCTACATCTGCGCCATGGAGGAATTTGCCAAGGCATGCGCCGCCTTAGAGATCGCCCTTTCGGTTCACAATTCCCTGGTTTGCGACGCCATCCTCAAATTCGGAACCGATGAGCAGAAGAAAAAGTACCTTCCTTCCTTGGCTCGCGGGGAGAAAATCGGAGCATATTCGCTGACCGAGCCAGGATCGGGCACCGATGCGGGCAGCCTTAGGACTTCCGCCGTGCTTCAGGACGATCATTACCTGGTGAATGGCACCAAGACCTTCGTCACCAACGGCGGGATTGCTGATCTCTTTGTGGTCTTCCTGTCGACCAAGCCTGAGCTTAAATCCAAAGGGATCTCTTGTATTCTGGTAGAAAAGGGGACTGAAGGATTCTCCATCGGCGCCAAGGAGAAGAAGATGGGGATCAAGGGATCCGACACCAGAGAGCTCTCCTTTGCCGACTGCAAGATTCCGAAGGAGAATCTGTTGGGCGAGGAGAATAAGGGATTCAAAGTTGCCCTTTCCCTTCTGAACTCCGGCAGGATAGGAGTAGGCGCCCAGTGCGTGGGAATCGCCCAGGCAGCCTTTGAGGAGTCTCTTAAATACTCCAAGGAACGAGTTCAGTTCGGGCAGCCCATCTGCAATTTCCAGGCCATCGGCTTTAAGCTGGCGGATATGGCCACCGAGATAGATGCGGCCAGGCTTTTAGTCTACCGGGCGGCTCATCTGAAGAGCAAGGGAAAGAAGTGCAACATAGAAGCATCTATGGCCAAGCTCTTTGCCTCGGAGGTGGCCAATCGGGTGGTGAACGAGGCGGTCCAGATTCACGGCGGATACGGCTATATGAAAGAGTATCCGGTGGAGAGGTACTTCCGGGACGCCCGGGTCACGGAGATCTATGAGGGAACATCGGAGGCACAGAGGATCGTCATCTCCCGGGATCTCTTGAAGGACTAATTCCCCCGCCTGTGGACGGGGCTTTCAAGCAGGAGAGCCAGATGAAGATTTCAAAAGAGCACGAGGAGTTTCGCGCCAGGGTTCGGGATTTCGCAGAAGGTGAGATTGAGCCCAAGGCCAAAGAGTTGGATGAAACCGGGCAATTCTCATTTGACGCCGTGAAGAAATTGGGGGAGATGGGGTTTCTGGGGATGGTGGTTCCCGAGGAATACGGAGGATCGGGCTTGGACACCTTAAGCTACTCCATTGCCGTTGAGGAAGTCTCTCGCGTCTGCGGTTCCACCGGCATAACCGTCGCAGCTCATAATTCCCTGGGTCTTTACCCCATCTTTCTTTTTGGAAACGAGGAGCAGAAGAAAAAGTACATTCCCGATTTGGCCTCGGGGAAGAAGTTGGGAGCATTCGGCTTGACCGAGCCGGATGCAGGCTCGGATGCCGCGGGAACCAAGACCACCGCTGTGCTGGACGGCGACTCTTATGTAGTCAACGGCAGCAAGTGTTTCATCACCAACGCCAGCGTGGGAGAGACCCTGGTCATTACCGCGATGACCGACAAGAGCAAAGGATACAAAGGAATAAGCTCATTCATCTTAGAAAAGGAGATGAAGGGATTCTCCATCGGAAAAAAAGAGAACAAGATGGGCTTGAGGGGTTCCGACACCGCCACCCTCATCTTTGAGGATTTGAGAATTCCCAAAGAGAATCTTCTGGGAAAAGAGGGCGAGGGGTTCAAGCAGTTCATGATCAGTCTGGATGGCGGGAGAATCAGCATCGGCGCGATGGCTCTGGGAATTGCCCAGGGCGCCTACGACAAGGCCGTAGCCTATGCCAAGGAGAGGGAGCAGTTCGGCCGGCCCATCTCAGACTTCCAGGCCATACAGTGGAAATTGGCCGACATGGCCACCCAGCTTGAGGCGGCAAGGCATCTGATCTATCATGCCTCCGAGTTGAAAGATAAGGGAGAGAAGTTCATTAAGGAGGCCGCCATGGCGAAACTCTATGCATCGGAAGTCGGCAGGTTCGTCACCTACCAGGCCGTCCAGATCTTCGGCGGGTACGGATACACGTCTGATTACCCGGTGGAAAGATACATGCGAGACGCTAAACTGTGCGAGATCGGGGAAGGAACCTCCGAGATTCATAGGCTGGTTATCGCCAGGGAGCTTTTGAGATAGATTGCCAGCCAGCACCTAACTTAAGTTAGGTGCTGGAATACGTTCAGAACTTCTCGCATACAGATCAACCATAAAGGAGGAGGGATGGATTTCAAGAATATCATCGTAGATAAAGAGAACGGGGTGGGAATCGTCAAGATGAACCGCCCTGACGCTTTGAATGCCCTCAACAGCGAAACCTTGAGGGAGTTGAAAGAGGTCTTCGCTCACCTTAAGGAAGATGACGACGTAAAGGTGATCATTATCACCGGTGAAGGGAAGGCCTTCGTGGCAGGAGCGGATATAGCCGAGATGAAGGATATGTCCCCGGATCAAGCTAATGACTTCTCCAAGTTTGGTCAGGGCGTTTTTGACAACATTGCCAAAACAGAGAAGCCGGTTATTGCCGCCGTCAACGGTTTTGCCCTGGGTGGTGGATGTGAACTAGCCATGGCCTGCGACATTCGCATCGCCTCGGATAAGGCAAAGTTAGGCCAGCCGGAGGTCAATCTGGGCATCATCCCCGGATTCGCCGGGACGCAGAGGCTCTCCCGATTGGTCGGCGCGGCGAAAGCGAAAGAGTTGATTTTCACCGGCGATATGGTCGATGCGCAGACCGCCCGCTCCATAGGTCTGGTCAATCAGGTGGTTGCGCCAGATCAACTTATGGTCGTCTGTATGGGAATGGCTAAGAAGATCGCGTCTAATGGACCTGCCGCGGTAAAGCTGGCAAAGAAGGTGATCGACGAGGGGATTCAGGTGAGTCTTGATGAAGGCAGCGCCCTGGAGAGCGCTCGGTTCGCGGAGTGCTTTGCCGGTGGCGAAGCAAAAGTGGGTATGTCAGCATTCTTAGAGAAACGGAAGCCGAACTGGTGATTGCGAACTTGTCCTTCGCCTTGGAGACGCCTGAGAGGTATAGTCGGCAGGGCTGAATGCCCTTCAGGGTGAACCCTGCCCTATGAATCAAAAAGTATCGCTCGCGATAGCAGGCGGGAATTCATCCCGCCTGATGTGGTCCCGAGGCGTCGGATGATGTGGGAGGCCTCACGTGGAAATATTCAAATCCTTGGCTCATAGTGAGCACGAACAGGTGGTCTTCTGGTCGGACAAAGTGGCCGGCCTGAGGTCCATCATCGCCATCCATGATACCACCCTGGGTCCGGCCATCGGCGGGGTGAGGATGCACCCGTATGAGTCGGAGGAGGAGGCGCTGAAGGACGTCCTCTTGCTTTCAAAAAGCATGACCTACAAGGCGGCCGCAGCCAGGATCAATCTGGGCGGAGGACAAGGGGTAATCATCGGGGATCCGGTTAAAGACAAAAACGAGCTGGTCTTGAGATCGTTCGGGCGGTTCGTGGAGAGCCTGCACGGCAGATACATCACGGCCGAGGACGTGGGAGCCACGGTGGAGGACATGGAGATCGTCAGATACGAAACCCGATACGTTACCGGGTTGTCTCACGCGTTAGGCGGGGGAGGAGATCCCGGTCCGGTCACCGCCATAGGAATGGTCCATGGAGTCCGAGCTTGCGTGGAAAAGGCGTTCGGGAAAAAGTCCCTACAGGGGCTCACGGTTGCCATACAGGGACTGGGTAACGTAGGCTTCAACTTGGCCCAGCTGCTTCATGAAAGAAACTGCAGGCTGCTGGTGGCCGACATCGACGAGAGCAAGACCAAGTCAGCAAAGGAAGAATTCGGGGCCATAGTGGTTCCGCCAGACGAAATATATGACGCGAAGGCAGACATCTTTTCTCCGAATTCCCTGGGTGGCGTGATCAACGATCAGACTGTCAAGAGATTGAAGGCCAAGATAGTGGCAGGGGCAGCCAATAATCAACTGGCGGAAGAACGACATGGGGATATGCTCCATCAGAAGAAAATCCTCTATGCGCCGGATTTCGTTATAGGCGCCGGGGGATTGATCAACGTGGTGAACGAGCTGGAAGGCCACAAGCACGAGAGAGCCTTGAAAAAAGCGGAAGGGATATACGAGATACTGTTGAGGGTTTTGGAGAAATCGGAAGAGGAGAACATCCCTACCCACAAAGCCGCCACCCTTCTGGCTGAGGAAAGGATCAATCAGGTTAAGAGATTCAAGCAAGGCAGTGCCGGGGACCGGAGTTGCCGGTAGGCAGTATGCGGTAGACAGTAGGCAGTACACGGTATACAGTAGACACCAACAAGACAAACTTGCTCGCTTTGGAGATCAAGATCGTTTTGTACCGAACCAAAAAAGATGGCAAATCGATATAGGATACTGAGTATCAATCCGGGAGCTACCTCGACCAGGGTGGCTTTGTATCTGAATGAAAATCCTCTGAAGGTGGAGGTCATCAGGCATTCCACTGAGGACCTCTCTTCGTTTAAAGGCACCTTAGATCAACTGGACTATAGAAAAGAACTGGTGTTGAGATTCCTCGAAGAAAACGAGGTCAAGGTGGCCGGGCTTGCTGCCGTGGTAGGCCGCGGCGGCCCCTTCAAGCCCTTAGAGAGCGGCACTTACGGGGTGAACGATAAGATGCTCTCGGACATAAAGTCGGGCAACGTTCAGGCGGATCATCCGTCCAACTTAGGCGCACTGATCGCCCATGAGATCGTAAAAGGAACTGGTGTCCCGTCGTTTATAGTTGACCCGGTCTCGGTAGATGAATTCATCCCGGAAGCCCGCATCTCCGGACTGCCCCAGATAAAGCGGAAAAGCCTTTCGCACGCTCTCAACATGAAGATGGCGGCAAGAAAAGCGGCCAAGAAGCTGGGGAAGAAGTACGAGGAGTTGAATCTGGTCATCGTGCATCTCGGCTCCGGGATAAGCGTCAGCGCCCATCGTAGGGGCAGGATGATCGACGTCAACAATGCCAATGATATGGGTCCATTCTCTCCTCAAAGGGTCGGCGCTCTGCCGGTCACCGGTTTGGCCAAGCTTTGCTTCTCCGGAGAATATACTTTGAAGGAGATGATAGAGCTTCTTACCAAGAAGGGCGGGCTTCTGGCGCATCTGGGGACCGACAACGTGGAGGAGGTGGAAAGAAGGGTGGATGGTGGTGATCAAGAGGCGAAGCTGGTTTATGATGCTATGGTCTACCAGATCTCTAAGGAGATTGGCGCAATGGCGACCACGTTGCAGGCAAAAGTGGATGCCGTCCTCCTGACCGGCGGCATTGCTAATTCCGAGAGATTGACCGATTCGATCACCCAAAAGGTTGAATTCCTTGGTCCGGTTTTGGTATTTCCCGGTGAGGACGAGATGGAGGCTCTCACCCTGGGCGGCCTCCGAGTCGTATCGGGAGAAGAGGGGGCCAAAGAGTATTAAACTGAAAGCTCACATTATCCGCCTATTCATCTATACTACATATACTTATTCTCATTCACTTCAAGCATAATTCCTTCTCCTGCTTTGCTGGCTCTTAGTCTTTTCTCCTTACTTGGTCGTTCCTGTTAGGAGAGCCGAAGTCTGATTCTCGACTGCACCAAACTCGATGATAAACGGTCGCTGATCTGAGTTTTGTGTATTGGCCGCGGGTGAAGTTTGGCTGAAAACAGACTGAAAATATCCTGTTTTATTCTTATCTTTTTCCTTGACATTCGATGAGAGTTTCTGTATTTTAATAATGAAGGGATTTTACCAACGTGTGACAGGGCTTAAGTACCCTACGCGGATGTACGGGCGGATTCTGCACAAAGGGGGTCTAGAGGCCCATTTTTTATGGAGTATGTTAGCAGCATGAAGGAGACCTCCGGATTTTCTTACCGCTTCATGCGGCAGAGACCAAGTGTAAAGGAATGTCCCAATAAGCCGAGGGAGTTGTTATCGCCGCTGTTTCGAGACCGAAACCATCAAGACTTATGGCTCCTTTGAATTAATCCTATCCGGGTGGTGGGAGAGATGAAGACAAAATCTTTAACGGTTATTGCTTTAGTATCCATCGGAATTGTCGCTGTCGCGACGAATGGTTTTTCTGCAGAACGCTGGCAGAGAGCGGGAAAGAGATCCGTCTATCCCACGGGACCAGCGCCGGAGTTGGGGTTTGCACCTTTAAGAGTCCTTTCCAAGTATCCAGCTGCCGCGGCCGGCTATGATTTGACGTGCTCAGATATTAGTCCTGAGGCTGGAACCATTGTCGAGCACGACCAGATCGGCTCCACCTGGTACGACTTTCAGCAGAATGCTTCTATAGGCAGGATGATGTCCGTGACAAACGATGGCTATCGGCATTTCTCCTGGATGTACACGGGGGGGGCTTATCCAGGTGTTCCTCGGTACGTGGATGCGAACTGCAAGGACCCCGGTGGCAGTTTCCTGGGTCAGATCTCGGCAGCTGGAGGTGCGGCAAACGCCGGATACTGCAATCAGAGTCATCTG
Source organism: Candidatus Zixiibacteriota bacterium (assembly GCA_049643405.1). Taxonomy (GTDB): domain Bacteria; phylum Zixibacteria; class MSB-5A5; order MSB-5A5; family SM1-73; genus SM23-73-3. Next base: position 1,490 of record JBARPX010000284.1, on the reverse strand, counting down.
CATGATGGGAGATCTGTGATCGCCTATCACGAGACCGGCGGCCTCCCCAAGTGGGCGGCAGCCTTGACCATAGCCGACGCCGTGTGCGCCGACTCATTTAGTCGCCATTGGGATATTCCGGACCACATAACCCATGGTTTTGCACCCGACGCCGGGTGGCCAAAGGTGGAGGCGTTGTACGATGAGGCCGAAGACAGGGACTACATTCACATCATCATGCATGAGTTCACTTACAAGTTGCTCAACGCACCAGAGGTGGTAGCCTATGTGCGTTGCTATCTGGCCACCTCCGACACCTTGGTGTGCCAATGCTATGACGGCGAGCCAAAGACCTATAAGATTCCTGAAGGAGAGGCTACTCCGGATACTTACACCGTGAGCATGTACGATACGACCTGTAGCATAAACGCGGTGGTAACCGTCTCACCTGTGTCTCAGAGAGTGGCCGTGGTGTATCTCTCTCCTTGCTGCGGAAGCTGCGATTACCTCAGTGACGTGGTATTCTTCGAATCGATGACCAACGGCGATGACTGGGTTGATGGAACTGCTTGGCCGCCTCAGCAGTACAATCTCACCGACTACGGATGCGAGGGTTACGAGAGAGCTCCCGGTGATGTTAATGCCTGCTATGATTATCAAGACAGCCTGCACATAGTTTACGTTACCGCTGGATTCGACCCACAGAATCCGGGGACTTATCAACCTGGCATAGGGCGGCTTTACCACTGGAGCAGAAAGACCGGGAACAAGCTAATTACCAGCGCTATCTGGGAGGGGACTGAGCCCGGAGCTTACTACGGCCAGAATGTGGCCAAGGTGAGCGTCTCGGCCCAGGATCCGGTCTATCACCCGGCGGGTGATTCGGTCTACCTGTGGACTATCTGGACCCAGTTCGACACCGCGGATAACGCTATCAATGAGTATACCAACGGAGACCTTTACGGCTGCGGCAGTTCCGACGGTGGAGAGACCTGGGGCCAGCCGTGGAACCTGACCAACACCAAGACTCCCGGGTGTGCCGCTGGCGAGTGCTTGAGCGAACACTGGTCTTCGCTCGCTCGAAACATGTATGACGGTGATTTGCATATCCAGTATATCTGCGACCGAGATCCCGGTGGAGCAGTAATACCTGAAGGAGCTTGGACAGAAAACCCGGTGATGTATCTACGCCTATCTCCCTGGGATGTCACCCTCGCCCCCCGCGGGGATGAGTGGATTCTACCGCCCAACTGGTGTCAGCCTCCCTTAAAGGTCGTGCGGGGCGACACAAGGGAGTTGCTCCTCACCGTGCGCAATATCGGCAATATGGAGTTGAGTTACGATGCGTCGGGTGATCACGACTGCATCTTGGGTTCTCACAGCGGAACCGTAGCACCCGGAGACTCGGTGACCTTGAGCTTTGGCATCCAGGGAAGTGGCGCGTGTGACGATACTCTGATTGATGGCAATGTTATCCTCACCACCAATGAGGCAGGCCAACACATCGAGAA
>JBARPX010000283.1:0-24519 GCA_049643405.1 Candidatus Zixiibacteriota bacterium | reverse complement strand
CCGTCACCCTGAGCGTCGCGAAATGATTATCCCGCGTCCATACTATATAGGAATGGCCAAAGATAACCTCCAACCAGCGGACGGCAGACCAGCCATCGCTCGGAGCGACATTCACATCGGTCAAGGTATCTGTGTACCCAAAATCCTGAATATCGGTGAGGGTATCTGTTGCACACAAGAAGAAAACTCCATAATAGTCATCGTAATCGAGATAGATGTCCGCTCCTTTCTCATCGAAACCAACGATCGCGAATCGTGAAAAGTCATAACCGGACGTGTTGGGATACCGATGATAATCCCGAATCACCAGTCCGAAGCCTTCCGGTCTGGGAGTATCCCAGGTCACCCTCGATAAGGCGCTCTCGTTTCCGTCGTGATCAAAAGCCGTCACGCCGTAGATATACGTTTTGCCGTTTCTCACCTCGTAGTCAATGTACGGAGGAGATTCGACCGTGGCAAGGTAGTAAACCTTGTCTGAGTTTGGATCCGTGTTCTTGTAGACTCTGTATCCGGCGAGATCTCTCTCGTCGTTGTCCTCCCAGTTTAACTCCACTGCCAGATCCCCGGTGACGCTGTAGAACCCCTTGGGGCTGGAAGGGGGCGTGTGATCAGGTCGGAGTATGTAGACCTCGTCCGCACAGCCGCTCAGGATAAAGACCGCTCCAATTAGCAGGACCAATGTCGAGATTGCCTTTTTCATTTTCAATCCTCCGTCTCTGAAAGCCGGATATCTTGCATCCTGGTCTTGAGCCAGATCAAGCCCCATCAATATCCTCAAGATCATGCGGATAATGTATGGTGATCAACGCTTCAGGATTCCTCTTCATAAACTTCTCAATTGCCTTCTTTTTCCAGACAAGCTTGGTCAGGACCACGTTAGTGGACTCAACCAGCGCGTACCCATCTTCGCCCACCTGATGGAAATCTACAAAGACCACTCGTCCCTTCGGTCGCACCGGGGGAAGCTCTCTATTCTTCCTCCTGAACAAATGAGGCGCTTTTTTCCAAAAAGAAATCATTGTGTCCCTCCGTTTCATTAGGTTTTAAAAGCAACACTCGTGCCGATCTTGTAGCCTTAATGTTTCCTGTTAACCGAGCGGCGTAAGCGTTTCACTTATAGTACGTTAAGTTTGGCCATCTTGGGGCACTATTTCAGGTCAGATTTCTGTTTCGCACAATATTTGTTCAAGCGCCAAAGGAAATTGTGCAACGTGTCACGAATCTGGCAGAATAGGAGCCAGCGCCTAACCTAACAAGCTGCCCAAAAACACCTTCAACGTCATTGCGAGGAGTCCCCCGCCCCTGGCGGGGGACGATGAAGCAATCTCTGAGCTATTGGCTTCGCCCAGACAGGTTGCTTTGCTCGGCACGACGGTAAGCAAGCCCTTTCCAGAGGCTCCTATAAACCAGCGCCTAACTTAAGTTAGGCGCTGGTTCGGTCTTTGCTCATCCGACAGACAACAAGAATATTCCCGCCAGAATCAGAAGTGAAGCGAAGAATCGTATCTTCCCGTATCCTTCCCGGAGAAAGAAGCTTCCGAGAAGCACACCGAAGACTATGCTGATATTTCTGGCGGCACCCAGATAACTGACCTTGCTCATCTGCAATGCAAAGAGGAACAAGACGGCGCTGATGAAGCCCATAACCCCGACCAAAATGAGATTCCTCAGATTCCGCTTGAACTCCTCTTTTATCTCAACCTCCCTCCTTCTTGCTACAAGGAAGACTACCAGAAACAGGGTCATGCAGATGAGTATCAAGTAGTACAGGGTGAGCGGATCTGCGAACTCCAGGTTCTTCTTGTTTATCAGCGAATAGACAGCGGTGCACCCTCCACCACCCATCGCAAAAAGAAAGGCTTTGTTCCTGAAAGCCTTGAACGGGAGATAGAGATCAGCAGGTTTGAAAGAAGGAAGATGAATCACGTAAGAGCCGAATATGGTGATCAAAATGCCCAGCAGCCCCAGCAGAGAAATCCTCTCGCCTAAGAGAATCAGAGCAAAGATCAGAATGAATATGGGGCCGAAGCTTCGGGTCACGGGGTAAACCACGGAGAGATCTTCCCTGTCGTAAGCATTTGTAACAAGCAGGTGAAAGATCATTCCCACAAGTCCGCAGGCCACGATACCGATCCATGACCAGGCACTCAAGACCAGATTTCCCTCCCCCAGCAGACTTCTTCCCCAGATGAAAACCGGGAAATAAACTATCACTCTCACCAGGGAGGCCCCCGTGGACAGGGCGATCTTTCTCTCGCTTCCCTTTATCAGAAAATTCAGCCCTGCCTGAAGGAAAGCCGAAACCAAAATGAGCAAAAGCGCTGCAAGAGGCATAAGAGGTCCGTTAACCGTTCAAAAAGCTCGATAGTCCAGAAGGAAGAGTTGAAACCCGAAGCACGATGTGACTTTGCTCTTCCACGCAGTTCCATCTAATTTAACCCATTTTCCGTAATTGGAAAGGGCAAACTTGAGCAATTGCCGATCAGAGGGGAAAGAGCGCAAAAAGTTCTTTACAAAGTCGCACCAGCGTCGTATAATTTACTCCAACGTTTGGCTGCATAGGAGGATGCCCGAGACCAAACACTCATTTGATAGAAAACCTTTTGGGGACTTCGAGAGAGATGAGCAGAAACTTATACCTGGGAGTTGACATAGGATCGGTCAGCGTGAAGGTGGTGCTGCTTTCGCGCACCGGTGAGATACTCAAGTCCTTCTATCGCAGATCCAGTGGCCAGCCCCTGCTCACGCTGAAAGCAATCTTAGAGGAGCTCTTCAAGCAACACGCTCCGGACGAGATAAAGACCCTGGCCGCCACCGGAACCGGCGGAAAGCTGATAACTTCGATCCTGGGGGGAAGCTTTGTCAACGAGGTAATTGCTCAGGTGAAGGCTACCGGTCTCTTATGCCCCGAGGTTCGCACGGTCATTGAAATGGGAGGAGAGGATTCCAAACTGATCCTCTTACGTTGGGATGAGGCGGCCAAAACACCGGTATTGGAAGATTTCTCCATGAACACACTTTGCGCCGCCGGCACCGGGTCGTTTTTGGATCAGCAGGCCAACCGACTGAAGATATCCATCGAGGACGAATTTGGAAAACTGGCGCTTAAATCGAAGAATCCACCTCGTATCGCCGGAAGATGCAGCGTCTTTGCCAAATCCGACATGATTCACCTGCAGCAGATTGCCACGCCTGACTATGACATCGTCGCCGGATTGTGCTTTGCTATGGCCAGGAACTTTAAGGGTTCCATTGCCAAGGGGAAGAAGATCGGAAAACCCATATCTTTTCAGGGTGGCGTGGCTGCCAATCCGGGGATGAGAAGAGCCTTTGAGAGCGTGTTCGAGCTCTCACCCGGTGAATTGGTGATTCCCGAATTCCATAAAGAGATGGGAGCCATCGGAGCAGGCCTGTCCGTCATAGGCACTGAGAAGGAAGAACTTCCATTCTTGGGTTTGGAGAGGCTGGAGGAGTATCTCTCCTCGGGCAGAAAACCCCACAAAGGGAAGGACCCGCTGGTCTTTGCTTTTCCCGAGAATAAGTATTTCGAAATCACCAAAAGTCACCGTGTGCCCGAGGGGGACAAAATCGATGCATTTCTGGGAATCGACGTAGGCTCATTGTCCACCAACGTGGTGGCAATAGACAAGGACAAGGACAAGGACAAGGACAAGAACGTGATCGGGCGGATCTATCTGATGACCGAGGGCCGCCCCATCGAGGCGGTAAAACGCGGACTCAAGATCGTCGGCGACCAGATCAAGGACAAAGTAAACATCCTGGGGGTGGGAACCACCGGATCGGGAAGATACTTGACCGGAGATTTTGTGGGCGCCGACGTGGTGCACAACGAGATCACCGCTCAGGCGGTGGCCGCGGTCAGCATCGATCCGAAGGTCGATACCATCTTTGAGATCGGAGGGCAGGACTCAAAATACGTCAGCCTGCAGGACGGGGCGGTGGTCGACTTCGAGATGAACAAGGTCTGTGCTGCAGGCACTGGTTCTTTCCTGCAGGAGCAGGCGGAGAAGCTCTCCATCAACATCGAGGAGGAGTTTGGAGATTTAGCGCTTAAATCCAAATGCCCGGTCAATTGTGGAGAACGCTGTACCGTCTTCATGGAATCGGATCTGGTGGCTCATCAGCAGTCCGGCGTGCCCAAAGAGGATCTGGTGGCGGGCTTGGCTTACTCTATTGTGTACAACTACTTAAACAAGGTGGTGGACGACAAAAGGGTGGGCGATCACATCTTCTTCCAGGGTGGGGTGGCCTGGAATAAGGCGGTGGTTGCCGCATTCGAGAAGGTCACCGGGAAGAAGATCACTGTTCCGCCTCATCACGACGTTACCGGAGCCATTGGCGCTGCCATCCTGGCAATGGAAGAGTACGACGGCAGCAAAAGCAGCTTCAAGGGATTCGATCTCTCGGAAAAGGAATATTCCGTCTCCACCTTCGAGTGCACCGACTGCCCCAATCACTGCGAGATAAAAGAGGTGAAGATCCAGGGCGAGCCTTCCCTCTTCTATGGGAGCCGCTGCGAGAAATACGATACCAAGAGAAAATCAAAAAAGTCCACCATTCCCAATCTTTTCAAGGAAAGAGAGAGGATACTCTTCAATATCCACAAGGAATTTGCAACTCCTCATTCTGATTCTAAAGTGGGGAAAAAGAAGAGAATCGGCATAACTAGATCGCTGTTCTTCTACGACCTCTTCCCCTATTGGGCAACCTTCCTTGAGGAGTTGGGCTTTGAGATCGTGCTCTCCGATCCAACCAACAAGCAAATCATCCGCGAAGGCGTGGAGCAGGTCTTGTCGGAAACCTGTTTCCCTGTAAAAGTCGCACACGGACACGTCTTGAATCTGCTGAAGAAAAAGGTCGACTACATCTTCCTGCCCAGCCTGATCAATATGAAGAAGGAGGACGACTACAATACAGAGAACTATGCCTGCCCTTACGTTCAGTCGCTGCCCTACGTTATCAAAACCGCCATCAATCTGGAGGACTACTCCGCCAAGCTTCTCTCCTTCCCGGTGTATTTTCAACTGGACAGACGTGTTCTCCTGCGAACACTCGCCAAATTAGGGAAGGAATTAGGTAGAAACAAGGGGCAGATAAACCGGGCGGTGCTCAAAGCGGAAAGATGCCAGGAGGAGTTTTACGAAAGGCTCTCTTCCAGAGGACGAAAGGTCGTGCAGAACTTGAGAGAAGATCAGAAGGCTCTGGTCATCGTGGGAAGACCTTACAACACCTGCGACCCCGATTTAAGCTTGAACCTGCCAAAGAAGCTTGCGGATTTGGGAGTATTAGCCATCCCCATGGATTTCCTTGTCAATGATGCCGGAATCAAGAAGGATCACTTGCCCAACATGTACTGGAAATACGGGCAGAAGATACTGGGCTCGTCGGAAATCCTCAGGAAACAGAGAAATCTGTTCGGCTTGTACGTATCCAACTTTGGCTGTGGGCCGGACTCTTTCATCATTCATTTCTTCAAGAAGAACCTGGCAGGAAAACCGTTCCTCTTAATCGAGCTGGACGAACACTCAGCCGATGCCGGCGTCATCACCCGCTGCGAGGCATTCTTAGACAGCCTGAAGAAGTATCAGCCGCCGGGAGAGACAAAACCGTATCCCGGGATATCCAGGGTCGCAGCTCCACAGAATCAGAGAACCCTGTACATCCCCTACATGTGCGATCACGCCTTTGCCTTTAAAGCTGCCATGAATGCCTGCGGGCAGGATGCTCACGTTTTGGACGAATCGGACGAGGAGACTCTCATCCTGGGAAGAAAACACACTTCCGGGAAGGAGTGCTATCCCTGTATTCTGACCACCGGTGATCTTTTGAGATTCTTAAAGAAACCCGGGATCAAACCTGAGAAGGTGGCCTTCTTCATGCCCAAGGCAAATGGACCATGCCGGTTCGGGCAATATCATAACCTGCACCGGGTAATCCTGGATGAGATGGGATATTCGAACGTCCCCATCATCTCTCCCGATTCAGACGACGGATATGCTACCGTCTCGAACCTTGACGGTAATTTCCGCAAGCTGGCCTGGAAGGGAATGGTGGCGACCGATCTTTTGATCAAACTCCTGCATCAGACCCGGCCTTACGAGAAGAACAAAGGAGAGACCGATCGGGTTTACCTCCGGTGCCTGGAGCAGTTAGCCAGAGCCATCCGCTCAAAAGGAGACTTAGAGGAGACTCTCACCTGGGCCAAAGAGAACTTCTCCAGAATCGAGATCGACAGGAAAGAGAGAAAGCCCATCATCGGAGTGGTGGGCGAGATCTATATAAGATCGAACAGGTTCTCCAACAATGACCTGGTGAGGAAGATCGAGGCTCAGGGCGGCGAAGTATGGCTGGCAGGCATGGCCGAATGGATCAACTATACGACCTACATGTATAAGGCCGACAGTCTGCTGCAAAGGAAATACAACGATTATGCCAAGGGGTGGCTTACCGACTGGGTACAGAGAAAAAAAGAGCACCGCCTGGAGAAAAAGCTGAAAGGCGCAATTCTGGACTGCCACGAACCCACCATCGCAGAAGTCCTGGAGTTCGCAAGCCCCTATCTGCACGTCTCCTTCGGAGGAGAGGCCATCTTGTCCGTTGGCAAGGCCATCGAGTACGTGCACCAGGGTCTTTCCGGAGTGGTGAACGCCATGCCTTTTACCTGCATGCCCGGAACCGTGGTCACCGCATTATCGAAGAAGCTGCGGGAAGACTTCGGCAACTTCCCCTTCCTCAATCTTGCCTACGAAGGCCAGGAGGATTCCAACGAGATCACCCGCCTGGAAGCCTTCATGCATCAAGCCAGAGATTTCCAGAAAAGAAAAGCTCAAGTCGGTCAACGGATGTAGCGGATAAAACCGATAGCAACAAACTGCTTTGTCTCATCCGTTCAATCGAATTAATCCGTTGACGCGCCTGGTTCTCGGTAGTCGCTCGATTCATCGAGCGGATTAATGCCCAATGAATTGGGCAAGTGCAACTCTTTTCTTTGCCACCAAACCTCCTTCTGACACTTCTATTCTATAGTAGCCGCAGATTTCAGTCAGCCCAAACCCCGGCACTCTAAAGAGTGCGGCTACAAAACCTCTCCACGTGGGTGAGGTTCAAGACTAGAATATCGAAGAAACCGATGCTTGAGCTAACTTAAGCAGACTGTCGGGGAATATTCCCAACTGGAGGACGCCCCAGATGGAAATCAACAATACTAAGGCGGCGCCGAAGGCCACAGGAATTTTCTGAGCTTCAGGCTGAGGAGAATGCATGAACATGATCACCACCACTCGCAAGTAGTAGTAGACCGAGATCAGGCTGTTCAGCACTCCGATTATGACCAGCCCTATGAATCCTGATTTCACTGCCGCACCGAAGACATAGAACTTTCCCATGAACCCGGCTGTCGGAGGGAATCCTGCCAGGGAGAACATAAATACGGTCATCAGGATAGCTAAAAGAGGAGATCGGCTTCCCAGCCCGGAATAATCATCCAAACCGGTGTTCTCTTCACCTTTTCGTCCCAGTACAATCACCACGGTGAAGGCACCGACGTTCATGAAGGTGTAAGCTAAGAGGTAAAAGAGCGCGCTGGAGATTCCGGTCTCACCTCCGGCAACCAGAGCCACAAGGACGTACCCCGCATGAGCAATGGAAGAGTACGCCAGCATTCTCTTGATATCGGACTGGGCGATGGCGATGATGTTCCCCACGGTCATGGTCAGGGCTGCCATGATCCAGACGATCATGGTCCAGTCCACCTTTATGGTAACGAAACAGAAGAGGAATACCCTCAGCAGCGCCGCGAATCCGGCCGCCTTGGGACCTGCGGAGATGAACGCCGTCACCGGTGTGGGAGCTCCCTGGTACACGTCCGGCACCCACATGTGAAACGGAACCGAAGCTATCTTGAACCCGAATCCTACCAGAAGCAATCCCGCGCCAGCCCAGATCAGAAGATTCGGTCCGGCGTCGCCCAGGGCGATACTCTTTATTATCTGCTCTAAATTGGTGCTTCCCACAGCCCCATAGATCATCACTATTCCGTAAAGCAGAAAACCGGTGGCAAATGCTCCCATCAGAAAGTACTTTAAGGAAGCCTCGTTGGACCTAAGATCGCTTCTTCTGAAACCTGTAAGAACGTACAGCGAGAGTGACATGATCTCCAGACCCAGGAAGATGACGACTAAGTCAAACCCGGATGCTAAGAGCATCATGCCCAGGGTGGAGAATAGGATCAGGCTGAAATACTCACCGTGAAAGATCTCCTCCCTTTTCAGGTAGTCCATGGAGACGCAGACGATCAGAAATGATCCGGCCAGGAAGATGAACTTAAAGAAGGTAGCGTAATTATCCACCAGGAACATCTGGCTGAAGGTGGTCTCCTGCACATCCCACAGGCGCAGGACAGCCAGGAAGGCCAAGACTATTGCTATCCAGCTTAAATGCCCAGAGATGATCTTCCTGCCCTTAGACAGAAACGGATCCAAGATCAGAATCAAGATGGCGAAGACGCAGAGAATGATCTCCGGTAGAATCAACTCAAGATTTATGTTCGGTATAATCCAATCCATCTAAGTCTCTCCTGGTCTATCTTAGGTCTACCTCTCCCCCTATCTCCCCCTCTCCACCTTGTGGAGAGGGGGACAACAGGGGGTGAGGTTATCATAAATTCATGCTTGCCTGCCAAGGCATCAGAGTTTCTTTATTCCATCTGCTTCGTCGGCTCTACCTGCCGTGAATCCTGAGCAAGGCTTTTCTCAAGTGACCGATTCTCCTCATACTTTACCTGCGCATTCTCGATAAGGCTCTTGACCGACGGTTCCATTCTGCTGAAGAATGGCTTGGGATAGATGCCGATCCAGAAGATGGCTATGATCAATGGTATCAGGACCAATTTCTCTCTCAAGTTCAAGTCCTTCAGATTCTCATTCTCCGGCTTGGTGATCTTTCCGAACATGGTTCGTTGATACATCCGGAGCATGTAGATCGCTGCTAAGATTATACCCACTGCACCGAGCACCGCATAGACCACATTGGATTTGAAGGTCCCCAGAAGAATGGTGAACTCACCCACGAAGCCGTTGGTTCCAGGAAGCCCGATGGAGGAGAGAGTCACTATCATAAAGAAGGCGGCAAAGACCGGCATCTTCTTCGATACGCCGCCGAAATCGGAGATCAGCCGGGTGTGTCTTCTCTCGTATATCATCCCCACGATCAAAAACAGCGCGCCGGTGGAGATGCCGTGGTTGATCATCTGAAGTATGCCCCCTTCTATCCCCTGAACGTTTAGGGCAAAGAGTCCCAACATCACAAATCCCAGGTGGCTCACCGATGAGAAAGCCACCAGGCTTTTTATGTCCTCCTGCCTGATGGAGACCAATGCCCCGTAAATTATGCCGATTATCGCCAGAATGGAGAAGAGCGGAACGTTGTCCATGAATGCGTTGGGGAATAAAGGCAAACAGAACCTCAAGAATCCGTAGGTTCCCATCTTCAGCAGAACCCCGGCTAAGATGACCGATCCCGCGGTAGGGGCTTCTACGTGCGCATCCGGAAGCCAGGTGTGGAACGGAAACATGGGAACCTTGATGGCAAAGGCCAGGGCAAAGGCAAAGAAGAGCCAGAACTGTGCGCCCAGCGGGATGGGAAGCTTGACTATCTCCAGAAGGTTGAAGGTATACGTGCCGGTGAAGTTATGATTCATGAAATAGAGCACCAAGATCGCCACCAGCATCAGAAGTGAGCCGGTCATGGTGAACAAAACGAATTTGATGGTGGCATAGATTCTTCTGGGACCACCCCAGATGCCGATGAGGAAATACATGGGGACGAGCATCAACTCCCAGAAGACATAAAACAAGAAGAGATCTAAAGAGACGAATACCCCTATCATCCCGGTTTCTAAAAAGAGCATGGATATGTAAAAGCCTTTGGCCTTGTCGGTGACGGCAGACCAGGATGAGAGAATTGCCAGAGGAGTGAGAAAGGTAGTTAACAGGACCAAGAACAGGCTGATTCCGTCGATGCCCAGATGATAGCTTATCCCCAGGCTTTCAATCCAGGTCTTGCTGACCGAAAACTGCATGGCCGCAGAATCCGCGGCGAAATTGAAATAAACGTACAGCGAGAATACTGCATTCAATAAGGAGGCAACGAAGGCAATCACCTTGATGCTGCCGTGCCTCTCCCGGTAGACGAGGAGTAATATCAAAACTCCCAGCATGGGGAAAAATGTAAGTATGGTCAAAATCCAGCTATCTAACATGTCCTCACCTTAAGATGTAATAAGCCAAAATCAGCGTTGCGCCAAAAATCAGCGAGAGGGCGTAGTTTCGCAGGTAGCCCGTCTGGGTTCTTCGTATGACTGAGCTCAATCCCTTGACCGCGGAGGCAATTCCGTTTGCCGCGCCGTCTATAACCAGAACGTCGAATTGCTTCCATAAAAACAATGCAAGATTCAAAAGGGGATTCACCAAGACCTTTGCATACAGTTCATCCACGTAATATTTGTTGAGCAGAACCCGGTAGGGGAATTTGTATTTCTCCGCCAGCATCCTGGGAATCTTCAGATTCTTGACGTAGAAGCGGTAGGCGATGAAAATGGCAACCAGCACTACGCCAATCGAGATTACCATCAAAAGGTATTCCGCCGATGGTGCATGATGTACGGCCTCCTGGCCCGCCGAATGACCTTGCTCAAATACCGACGACAAAAATCCTTCAATTCTGTTCGATCCTCCCAGAGAGTGAGGAATTCCGACATAACCACCGACTACTGCAAGAACCGCCAGGACCATCAGAGGCACGGTCATGGGCTTGGGCGACTCATGGACGTGAGCCTCGACCTTCGGATCCATCCTGGACTTCCCCAGGAAGATCATAAAGAATAATCTGAACATGTAGAACGCGGTTAACCCGGCAGTAATCGCTCCCACCACCCACAGCAGGAGATGACCGTGTGGGCTGGAGAACGCCTTCCACAGGATCTCGTCTTTGCTGAAGAACCCGGAGAAAAGAGGTATTCCGGATATGGCTAAGGTGCCGGCAAGAAAGCACCAGAAGGTGATCGGCACGTACTTCTTCAAACCACCCATCTTCTGCATGTTCAACTCTCCGGCTAAGGCGTGCATCACCGAGCCGGCCGACAAAAAGAGCAAAGCCTTGAAGAAGGCGTGGGTCATAAGATGAAATATGCCTGCGGTAAAGGCTCCTACCCCGCATGCCAAGAACATGTAACCCAACTGGCTGATGGTGGAGTAAGCCAGCACTCTTTTGATGTCATTCTGAACCAGACCGATGGAAGCCGCATATATGGCGGTGGCCGCGCCGATTACCGCCACCACTCCCATGGTAACCGGTGCTAATAGAAAGAGGGTATGACATCTTGCCACCATATACACTCCCGCGGTCACCATGGTGGCGGCATGAATTAGCGCCGAGACCGGTGTGGGACCCTCCATCGCGTCAGGGAGCCAAACGTACAGTGGAATCTGGGCTGACTTGCCGATGGCTCCCATGAACAAAAGCAGGGTCATGGCAGTGACCAATCCTCCTCCCAGAGCCAGAACATGCGGCGCGTTTTCAAACACCTGGCTGAAGTTCAGACTTCCGAAGCTCCAGAAGATCAGCATCACCCCGAGAGCGAAACCGAAATCCCCGACCCGGTTGACGATGAAAGCCTTCTTGCCTGCATCCGAGGCGCTCTTCTTCTCATACCAGAAACCGATCAAGAGGTAAGAGCACAATCCAACGCCTTCCCACCCCAGGTAAAGTAGCAGAAAGTTATTGGATAGAACCAGCATCAGCATGAAGAAGGTGAAGAGATTCATGTATGAGAAGTAGCGGGCGTATCCTTTGTCTCCTGCCATGTACCCGGTCGAATAGACGTGGATGAAGAACCCAACCCCGGTAACCACCAGGATCATGATCGAGGAGAGCGGGTCAAGCAGGAATCCGACGTCGATCTGGAACTCTCCGGAGAGAATCCAGGGGAAGGCGATTTTCTGCACCACCCTCTCCCCTGCCGGCAGAGCCAGAAGCTCAAAGAAGATCGCAATGGAGATCAAGAAGGACAAACCCACCGAAGCGCAGCCTATCCAGCCGACCAGACTCCTCGCCGGACCTTTTTGATCGAAGGAAGTCTTCTGTCTGAGCGCCAAAAGGCCGTTTATCAGAAAACCGATCAGTGGAAATAATGGAACAAGATAAACGTAGTTCATATTCTCTTCATTGTCCACCGTCGACTGTCCGCAGTCCGCAGCAAAACATCTTTTTTCGGCGGACGGTCGACTGCGGTCGTTTTACCATTTCATCAGGTTGAAGTCATCCACGTTAACGCTCTTTTTGTTTCTAAAGAGACATATGATTATCGCCAATCCTACTGCTGCCTCTGCTGCCGCCACGGTCATCACCAGGAATACCAGCACCTGACCATCCAGAGAGCCGAGCTGCCTGGAGAGCGCTACTAAAGCCAGGTTGACCCCATTGAGCATCAACTCAATGGACATAAACATGACCAACACGTTCCGCCTCACTAAAACTCCTAAGACTCCGATGGCGAAGATCGTCGCGCTCAATATCATGTAGGCAGAGGATGAAACCATCAATCTCTCCTTTACAGCTTATAGTCTTCTTTTCGCCATTACCACGGCGCCGACAATCGCCACCAACAGGAGAATCGACGCCAACTCGAACGGAAAGAGATACTTGGTGAAGAGAAGTTCAGCCAGAGGCTCCACGCCCGCGGGGGTGGTGACGTCCGAGACTTCTTCAGCCGACTTCAATCCAAAAGCACCCACCTGAATTATGGTCGCCAGCCCGATCAGCAGCAGGAAGACAAACAGGATGGCGAAAAACCTCTGTGCCTTTCTTCTTTCCGGGCCAAACTCGTCTCTTCTCAGATTCAAAAGCATGATGACGAAGATGAACAGAACCATTATGGCGCCGGCATACACTATAATCTGTATGGCAGTCAAAAATGGAGCATTCAGAAGCAAGAATAGAATCGCGATGCTCACCATGGTGGCTATAAGAAAAAGGGCGCTTGCCACCGGACTCCTCTGACTGATAACCAGGATGGCGCAAACAACCGCTATCACCGCCAGTATGGCAAAAATCAGAATCTCCATCTCATCATCCCTTCAATCCATTACATCCGTTGGCATGAACCATACGGTCCATGCCGTTGACCGCTCAATCCGTTGACGCCTTCCCGGCCTGAGGCACCAACAGATCGTCTTTCGTATAAATTAACTTCTCCCGTCTGTCAGTCGAGAATTCGTATTCCTTCCCCAGGAGTATGGCCTCTTTGGGGCAGGCTTCCTGGCAATATCCGCAGAATATGCAGCGGAGTTCGTTTATCTCATACACTTTGGCATATCTCTCGCCGAACTCGTTTTCAGCCGGCTCCATATATATGCAGCCGGATGGACAGGCTGCTGCGCAGAGACCGCAGCAGACGCATTTTTCCGATCCATCCTCGTTTCTCTCCAAGTAGTGCAGTCCCCGATATCGCGGAGAGAGGGTGAGCTTCTGCTCCGGATATCTCACCGTGGTGGGCCTGGAAAATAGATACTTCAGGGTGACCGACAATCCCCGGGGCAGCGCCCAAAATATGGTCTTCAAAACATCAAACATGCTTGAACCTGTGAACTCTTGATCCCTTGAACTTTTGAACCCTTGAACCCTCGAATCCTTGAACCCTTGAATCCTTGAACCCTTGAATCCTTCTTACAGTACCATTATGATTCCCGTGATAAACACGTTGAGAATCGCCAGCGGCAGCAGCACCTTCCAGCCGAAGCTCATCAACTGGTCATATCTGAACCTGGGGAAGGTGGCCCTGAGCCAGATGAAAAATAAGAGAAATGCGACCATCTTTATGAGAAACCACAACACCGGCGGCAGGAACGGCCCGTGCCAGCCCCCCAAAAATAAGGTGGTTGCGATTGCGGCGATGTTGATCATGGCGCCGGTCTCTCCTAAGAAAAACATGGCAAACTTCATGGAGGAGTACTCGGTGGAATATCCTGCCACCAGCTCGCTTTCCGCCTCCGGGAGATCGAATGGAATCCTGTTGATCTCGGCGATCCCGCAAATCAGGAACAGGATGAATCCCAGCGGCTGGCGAAAGATAAACCAGTGGATGAATTTGTCCTGAGCGTTTACTATCTCCACCAGGCTAAAAGTACCCGCGATCATCAGAACTCCGATTAACGAGAATCCCAGGGAGACCTCATAGCTGATCATCTGGGCAGACGACCTTAACCCGCCCATAAGCGAATATTTGTTGTTGGACGACCAGCCCGCCAGAACTATGCCATACACCCCCAGTGACGTCACGGCGAGTATGTAAAGTATCCCCATGTTGAAATTGGAGATCACCATATCGATCTTGTGACCAAACAATTCAACTTGATCCCCAAATGGAATGACCGCCACGATGATCAGGGCCGGGATGAAGCTCAACATTGGAGCCATAATATAGATGGACTTATGCACGTTCGTCGGAATGATATCTTCCTTGAAGAAAAGCTTAATACCGTCGGCTATGGGCTGCAGCAGACCATGCGGGCCCACCCGCATCGGACCCAACCTCACCTGGAAACGTCCCAGGAGTTTCCTCTCCACCCAGGTCAGGTAGGCAATAAGGAGCAGAAAGACAACCAGAACCATTGCTGCCTTAACCACGGTTATGATGATAAAAGCGAACATACTATCCTAAACTGTTTGCCACCGTTTTCTGGTTTCACCAAGATATGCCCAACTCATTCTTTCGTGAATCGGCGAGACGGTGGTTAACTCTTTGAAAATCTCCGCAGGCGAGGCGTAGTCAAAATCGTGTCCCATGACCTGGGCTAACATACAGACTATGTGCCAATCAGCCTTGGAATTTCCCAACGGATCAAAAGCCCTTGTTAGCCTCTGGACCCTTCTCTCCACGTTGGTGTACGTGCCTTCTTTTTCAGCAAAGGAGGCTCCGGACAAGACCACGTGGGCTAACTTGGCGGTCTCTGTCAAGAAGATGTCCTGCACCACCAGAAAGTCAACCTTTCCTAGCGCTTCTTTCACATAATCTATGTCAGGATATTCGCTCACGGGGTCTGCGCCCACGATATACATTGCCTTGATCTTCCCCTGATGAGCCGCCTTTAGCATCGAATTGAAGTCAAGGCCGGGTTTGTCAGGTATTCTTGCATTCCAGACTTGTTCGATCTTTCGCCTTGAGGCTTGATCCGCAATATCCACGTGACCGGGAAGCCTGTCCGGCAAGACCCCACAGTCCAGAGCCCCCTGGGAATTGCAGTCCTCCCGCAGGAGATTGACTCCACAGTTGCCCTTACCATGATGCCCTGTCAGGCGCGTCAAATTCCGCAGCTTATTCAGCAGCTCTGCATTCTCAGGATGGCCAGCGATTTCCCTGCCGCAGAGGATTATGGTGCTCTCAGCTTTCTTCAGAATCTGGGCCAACTCCCTGATCTTCTCTGCAGGGATTCCAGTCGTCTGCGAAGGTTCCGACTTGGCAGACTGCGGTACATTCTCTCCCAACTCCTCCAACAGGCCGTTCAGAAAAGCTGCCTCGGTTCCTTTCTTATAAATCAACTCATCCTGAGCGAATCTATTCAGCCGGGTGCCTTCTGGATTTGCCGCCAGCAACAGGTTACCCTTCCGGACTGATTTGATCACGCGCAGGTTTATGATCGGGTGCTCCTTTTCCAGATCGCAATCCAAGACCAGGATCAACTTTGCCTTTTCAATATCACTGATTGAGTTGACCATCGCATATGCCTGGTCCGCGAGCTTCAGGGTTGGACTGGGCAGCGGATGTCTTGAGTTGACGCGATGATCGACGTTATTCGTTCCCAGCACAATCCGGACGAATTTCTGAAACAGATAACACTCTTCATTTGTCAGTTTGGATGACCCCACTCCCGCCAGAGAATCGGCGCCTGATCCCTCCGTTGCTGTGATGAACCTGGAAGCCACCAACTCAATCGCTTCGTCCCAATCGACTGGCGAGAGTTCACCGTTCTTCCTAACCAGAGGTTGTGTCAGCCTATCGGGATGATTGACGAATTCAAACCCGAATCTTCCTTTGTCGCACAGGAATCCCTCGTCGACAAAATCGTTTCTTCGTGAAGTGACGCGGTAAATCTTATCATCTTTGGTCCACAGATTGACGTTGCAGCCATCCCCACAAAGAGGGCAGATCGACGGCGTGACCTCCGTCTCCCAGACCCTTATCTTGTATCTGAAGGATTTCGAGGTCAAAGCACCCACCGGGCAGATCTCGACTGCGTTTCCCGAGTAGGGATTATCAAGTGGAATATCGGGCAGAGTATTTATCTCTGATTTTGCTGCCCTGCCAAAGGTGCCCAGGTCGGTCTCTCCGGCGATCTCGTTTAAGAATCGGACGCATTTTCGGCAGAGGATGCAGCGATTCATGTTCCTTATTATCTGGGTTCCGATTTGAAGATCATCGTATCTGGATTTGGGATCGACGATAAATCTTCTTTTTTCCTCTTTATATCTGCTCTTGTCCGAACCATATTTGAAGACCAGATTCTGAAGCTCGCACTCTCCACCCTTGTCACAAACAGGACAATCCAGCGGATGATTGATAAGCAAAAATTCCAGAACGCCCTTTCTGGCAGCTCTCACCTGGGGTGTGTCGGTTTTCACCACCATTCCCTCGGAGACCGGCGTGGCGCAGGCGACCTGCAGCTTCCACATCTTCTCCACCTCCACCAGACACATCCGGCACGATCCTACCGCCTCCAGCTTATCGTGAAAACAGAAGGTGGAAATCTCGATACCGAGCTTCTCCGCAGCCTTCAGGACAGTGGTTCCCTCTTCCACCGCCACCTGCTTTCCATCTATGGTCAAAGTTACCATGTTATCCGTCGAATCCGTTCAATCCGTTGACGGTTTCATCCGCTTAATCCGTTCAATCCTTCGGGCATAGCCCTCAGGACAAGTCCGCTGACCGTTTCATCCGTTTAATCTGTTCAATCCCTCGGGCATAGCCCTCAGGACAAGTCCGCTGACCGTTTCATCTGCTTAATCTGTTCAATCCTTCGGGCATAGCCTTCAGGACAAGTCCGTTGACCGTTTCATCCGCTTAATCCGTTTAATCCGTTGACCGCTTCAAACAAATCTATCTTCCAAATCCACCATGCATTTCTTGTGCTTTATGTGATACTCATACTCGTCCCGGAACTTCTCGATGGTGCTTGTGATCGGGACCACGGCGCCGTCGGCCAAAGGGCAGACGGTCTTTCCGGCAACGTTGGCGCAGATGTCTCGCAAGAGCTCGATGTCTTCCTCTCTTCCCTTTCCGTTTTCAATTCTCCCCATGATCTGCCTGATCCATCTGGTTCCCTCCCTGCAGGGGACGCACTTGCCGCACGACTCGTGCTCGAAGAATCGGGATATGCGATAGGCCACCTTGACCATACAGGTGGTCTCATCCATGACCATGGTCGCTCCCGATCCCAAAAGTGACCCGGCCTCGTACAGAGAGTCGAAATCCATCTTCACGTCCAGAAGATCAGCGGTTAAAATCGGGGTGGACACGCCGCCCGGTATCACCGCTTTGAGCCTGCGATTGTTCTTTATTCCACCGCCGTGCTCGTAAATCAGTTCTCTCAAGGTGACTCCCATGGGAAGCTCGTAATTGCCCGGCTTGTTCACGTGACCGGAGAGGGAGAATATCTTCGTCCCGGTGCTCTTGGGCATGCCGATATTTGCGTACCACTCGCCTCCGTTCAGAACGATGTGGGGAAGATTCGACAGGGTCTCGACATTGTTGATCACGGTGGGATTCTGGTAAAGGCCCACCGCGGCGGGAAAGGGAGGCTTGAGCCTGGGATTGGCTCTGTTCCCTTCTATGGATTCCATCAGCGAAGTCTCCTCCCCGCATACATAAGCTCCCGCACCCCTGTATATGCTCAGGTCCAGATCAAAACCCGATCCGAGGATGTTCTTTCCCAGATATCCTTTTTGATGGCATCCTTCTATTGCCTCTTCTAATCTTTTGGCGCCGAAGTAGAACTCTCCCCGGATATAGATGAAGGCGCGGTGCGCCCCGATGGCATACGAAGCAATGATAATGCCTTCTATCAACTGGTGAGGATCGTTTTCGATCAGAGTCCGGTCTTTGAACGTCCCCGGTTCGCCCTCATCGGCGTTGCAGAGAAGGAACCTTGGCTTAGGCGAATCCTTGGGAACAAAGCCCCATTTCATTCCGGCCGGGAAGCCAGCCCCTCCCCTTCCTCTCAGACCGGATTTCTTCACTATCTCGATAAGCTCATCCGGGGTATGCTCTTTCAGAGCTTGGGCTAAAGCCCGATAGCCACCATTCTTGATATAGGTATCGATCCTGTATTGGTCGGGAACGTCTATATGTTTGAACAATATCTTTTCCATCAGTCTCTTAAATCTCTTTCCCCTCTCTTAACTCTCCGAGGATCTCATCCACCTTGGCTCGGGTCAGGTTCTCGTGGTATCTTTGATTTATCTGCATGACCGGAGCTGTTCCGCAGGAGCCAAGGCATTCCACCTCCGTCAATGTGAAAAGACCATCCGGGGTGGTCTGGCCAACCTTGATACCCAGCTTTTCTTCTAAGTATTCTGCCAACTGTTCTGCCCCCGAAAGCATGCAGGAGACGTTCGTGCACACCTGGATATGGTATCTGCCCACTCCTTCTTTGGGAAAATAGGTGTAAAAGGAGAGGGTTTCAGTCACTTCCATTTCGCTCAAGTCCAGAAGCTCTGCCACCTGCCTTAAAGTGTCCCGATCGTAGAAGCCGACCTCCTCTAACACCACGTGCATGGCGGGAAGGATGGCGCTTCTCTTCTTCGGAAATCTATCCTTCAGTTCAGTTATTCTCTTTTGAGCCGTTTCGTTCAACATCAGTGCCAACTCTATACTTTCGACTTCCGACTTTTGACTTTAAACTTTGAACTCTAAACTTTGAACTTTGAACGTTCTTATCTGTCTATCTCCCCGAGGACGATATCGATGCTCCCGATCGTCGCCACCACATCGGCAATGAGTCCTCCCTTGATCATTTCGGGTAAAGCAGCCAGGTTGACAAAACAGGGCGGCCTCACCCTCACCCGGTAGGGCTTGTTTGATCCATCAGAGACGACGTAGTAGCCCAACTCTCCCTTTGGAGATTCGATGGAATGATATACCTCTCCCACCGGCGGAGAGAATCCCTCCACCACCAGCTTGAATTGAAATATCAGAGCCTCGATATTGGAAACAACCTCTTCCTTCGGAGGAAGCACCACACCTGGAACGCGGGCGACATGGTCTCCTTCGGGAATACCGTCCAAGGCCTGTTTCACTATTCTCAGGCTCTGTCTCATCTCCTCCATGCGAACCAGGTAGCGGTCGTACACGTCGCCATTCTTGCCGGTGGGTATGTCAAACTCAAATTTCTCATAGCCCGAATAAGGATTGGATTTCCTGATGTCCCACCCAACTCCACAAGCTCTTAAGATAGGACCCGAAACGCCGAGGTCGATGGCGTTCTGCGTGGATATCTTTCCTACTCCCACAGTTCGATTGAGCCAAATACGGTTCTTGGTAAGAAGGTTCTCGTAGTCATCGATTCGAGCCGGAAAGGTATCCAAGACTTTTCTGACCTTGGTTTCGAATCCATCCGGTATATCCTGAGCCAGCCCGCCGATTCTGAAATAGGATGTCATCATCCTCTGGCCCGAGCACAGTTCAAAAATATCCATGAGCTCTTCCCTCTCCCGGAAGGCGTAGATGAGCATACTCATGGCGCCCATGTCCAGGGCGTGAGAGCCGACCCAGACTAAGTGGCTGGCAATTCGGGTCAGCTCGGTTAAGAGGACTCTCACAAACTGAGCTTTCGGCGGGGCCTGGACGTCGAGTAGCTTCTCCACCGCCAGAAGATAGGCAAGATTGTTGGAGAGCGACGCCACGTAATCCATCCTGTCGGTCAGAGGTATCACCTGAGCGTAGGTCTTGCTCTCCATGGTCTTCTCGATGCCGGTATGGAGAAAGCCGATGTCCGGCGTGGCCTTGACCACGGTCTCTCCGTCCACTTCCAGAATCATCCTCAGCACGCCGTGGGTCGCAGGATGTTGAGGCCCCATGTTCAGGATCATGGTGTTGGCGCCGATCTTCTCTATCTTATGCAGGGCCTGTGGGTTCAAACTCTACCTCTCGAAAAGGGTATCGAAGTCTTAGCTCAGGTTATTCGCGGAGGACGGTTCTTGTTATGGGTGAACATCACTTCTTCCTTGGTCAGGGGAAAATCCTTTCTCAAGGGATGACCGACCCAATCGTCCGGCATCAGTATCCGTCTTAAGTCCGGATGGTCGCGGAATTCGATCCCGAAAAGGTCGAAGACCTCTCTCTCGAACCAGTTGGCGTTCCTCCAGACGGAGGTGACCGATGGCACGAGTTCGTTCTCTCCGGCTCTCACTTTCAGTCTTAACCTATGATTCTTATCAATCGAATAGAGGTTGTATATCACATCGAACCTGAGTTCTCTTCCCAGACGATCAACCGCGGTCAGGTCAGAAAGGAAGTTGAAGGAAAGCTCCGGATCATCCCGGAGGAACCGGCAGACAGGCACGATATCATCTTTTTTGACCATAAGGGTCAGTTCCCCGCGAAACTCGGCAATCTCCAAGATTGAATCCGGAAACCTACCTTTTATTTTCTCTAAAATCAGATTCTCCAACTCAACTCTCCACGGGTTTCATCCGTTTTATCCGTTTTATCCGTTGACCGACTCCTTGATTTCTTGAACGACTCCGTCATTATCTTCTTATGCAATTTCATAATTCCATCCAGCAACTGCTCCGGCCGGGGAGGGCATCCGGGAACGTAGATATCCACCGGCAGAAGTTTGTCCACCCCTTGAACGATGGCGTAGTTGTTGAACACTCCTCCCGTGGACGCGCATGCGCCCATGGCAATCACCCATTTGGGCTCGGCCATCTGTTCATAGAGCAGTTTAACTACGGGAGCCATTTTGTTGGAAACCCGCCCGGAGACGATCAACAAATCTGCCTGACGGGGAGAGGCTCTGTAGGCTTCCATTCCGAAACGCGCGATGTCAAAACGGGAGGCAGCGGCGCACATCATCTCTATGGCGCAGCAGGCCAGCCCAAAGGTCATGGGCCACACGGACGATTTTCTCGCCCAGTTGACCGCCTTTTCCACGGTGGTCAAGAGTATGCCGTCTGGTATGTGCTCTTCTAAGCCCATCCGTTCTCCTTTAAATCAACCCTTCTCATCCCTTGATCCTATGGTCTCTCAACGACTCTAAGCGTATCTTCCTGTGCAGCCTCATCACTCCATCGATCAGCTGTTCGGGCCTGGGCGGACAGCCGGGAATGTATACGTCCACCGGCACGATCTTGTCCACGCCCTGGATGATGGCATAGTTGTTGAATACCCCACCGGTGGATGCACATGCGCCCATGGCTATCACCCATTTGGGCTCGGGCATCTGCTCATGGAGAATCCTGACTACGGAGGCGAGCTTATGGGGCACGCGCCCGGCCACGATCATCAGGTCAGCCTGCCGGGGAGATGCCCGATAGACTTCCATCCCGAATCGCGCCATGTCAAACCGGGACGCGAATGCGGCAAGTGCCTCAAAGGAACAGCAGGCCGTTCCGAAAGCCAGGGGCCAGACAGATGAGCTCCTGGCCCAATTGACCATCTTCTCTACTGCTGTCAGCAGAATCCCTTTTGGTATGTATTCCTCTAAACCCATCCTTTTCTTCCCCTATCAGCTAATCTCCTCGCTCTCCTCCCAATTGAGGGCGCCTTTCTTGATGATGTAGAAGTACCCTGCCATAAGGATCAAAAGGAATATGCCCATCTCGATCAACCCGAAGAGAGCGAGCTTTCTGTAAATCACCGCCCAGGGATACAAAAAGACCACCTCGATGTCAAAGATGATAAAGAGGATGGCTACTAAGTAAAACTTCACCGAGAATCTTCCCCTGGCATCCTCAGCCGGCACGTTTCCGCATTCGTAGGTGGAGAGCTTCTCTTTCGTGCGAACCCTCTTGCCTATGACATAAGAAAGACCCACCATCCCGAGCGCCATAGCGATCACGAAGAATATCAAAAGAAACATGGGAAAATAGACTTCAAACATATTCACTCCTCAAAAGCTTGTGAAATAAATAACAAGCTTCGCACAGGTTGTCAAGCCAATTCTTTCTCATTTTTACGCAGACCGTCCTTATTGAGGTTGACAGAAACGTGGGTTTTTGGATTCCCGCATATGCCTTGCAGCGGTTGGGTGAGGTTATTCCCTCCCCCCAATGGGGAGAGGCTATAATGTGAGGGGGCAGCGAAAGACATCCGAGGCAGGATGGTCACCGGTGCAAACGTAGTTGCTCAATTTATTGAGCTTAAGGCGCCCCATAAATGGGGCAACTACAGTCGGAGCTCCTAAAACAAGAGGCGGGTACCCTGCACTTGACAGGACACCCACCTCTGCTGAATCCAAGATGACTATTGCCCGCACGGCGGCCGTCCGTTCTTATAAAGGTAGCTCACCAGGTACACCACATCTCCTACGTTTACGATGCCGTCGCAAGTTACGTCGCCGGACGCCCCGGGGGTAGGAGCGGGACCATTCTTATAAAGATAGCTAACCTCATAAACCACGTCACCGACGTTGACGATACTATCCTCGTTAACATCTCCACACAAGAAATGGACGACATTCGAGATTCCCGAGGCGTTGGGCCTCCCATCCAAGGCCTTAACGGCAAAATAGAGTTCAGGATGGCACCCTGTCTCCTCTGAGACTCCAAAGCTGTCTTTTTCTCCTACCGTCAAGTTGAAAAAACTCTCACCGCTGCAAACCTGCGCATTGTCCCACCAGGCTTGGGTATCCGGGCCGACCGGGACCGTGCCGTATCTAATGTCGTAGGAAGAAACAGGTTGCTCGCCCGGGTATTCGCCGGGAACAGTCCACTGCAGGGTGAACCACGATTCGGCATGGATCTGCAAATCTTGAATCGGCAGCGGCGAGATGTTATCCAAAGAGTAGCCGCTGTCCGGACCGGAATCATAGTGAATCAACAGGTCCTCCTCGTGAGCGGCCACGAAGAACACTGACCAGCACATCCCTCCTTCTCCGGTGGAATCACATTCAGTGGGTGCGTCATAGGCATACTGTTCGAATTGCATGGCGGGAACAGTCGCTAAAAAGACCCAGACAGACCCGGAGGAAGCCTCCGTTCCGGTGACGAGGAAATGGTCTCCCGGTTGTGCCGCGTCCAGTTGGTTTGGCAGCTCGTCGATGCTTGCCGCTCTTTTGCCCTCTGGAGATCCGCCATTCCAGACGTCCCAGTCTCTGGTTTCGCGTCTTCGCCATATACTGTACTCGGCAATGGTAAGAGGAGAGCCCAGCTCGTCTGAGGGGGAGTGATCCCATACCACTCTCGCCTGTTTGCCCTGGTCGTTGGGGACATCAACAACGGAAACGATGCGCGGCTGGTGGTGGTCGAGGGTGAAGACCGCGTCTGACGTGTCGCAATCGAACAGGCCGGATGTATCGGTTACGGTGATGCAAACCAGGTAATCCTCAGTGCCGTAAAGTTCGGAGTTGTCCCAGAAGTAAACGCCATCATTGGCCTGGTTGGAGTCAATGGCTGACCAAGTGGCTCCGGCGTCGGGGCTATAATCTAAATCCACCGCGAGCAACGACGTCTGTACCGAGTCGGAGTCGGTGGCAGTCCAGGTGATGGTAACCGAATCGCCCAGGGTCTCGCCGCCATTGGGATAGGTCACGATCACCTGAGGCGTGTTCCCGATTTTAAAAACCGCATCGGAGATGTCGGAGTCGGACAGGCCGGAGGTATCCGTAACGGTGATACCGATCAAGTAGTTTTCGCCATCAGCCAGTCCGGTGAAATCCCAGAAGTAAGAGCTATCGTTGGCCTGGTTGGTATCGATGGTGTACCAGTCCGTGCCGGCGTTGGGGCTGTACTCCAAGTCCACCAAAAGCAACGCCGTCTCTCCGGGCTGGGGATCGGTGGCTATCCAGCTAACCGTAACCGTGTCGCTCAACAACTCACCTCCGTTGGGATAAACCACGGTGACTTCGGGCGAACCCAGGGGATAATCTCCACCCCCAAAAGTCCAGGTTTCCCCACCGCCACTTGAGCCGCCGAATAAGACTAAGTAACTTGTCCCGTCCATGCTGGTCTCGGACAGTCCGTGGCCATATCTGGCCGAAGGCTGGATCGTATTCGTATCCTGGGTCCAGTTGTCATCGCTGAGATCGTAGACCCAGGTGTCAGCCAAGTTCCCTGTGGCGCAATCCGACCCGCCAAACAGAAGTACCTGATCATCACCTATGTAAGCCATATCATGGTACATCCGCGCCGGCGGTCTGGAGGAAGGGTCTTGCTGAGTCCAAGTCTTATCACTCAGATCGTAGACCCAGGTGTCATCGTTGCACCCTGGCTCCGGATGGAACCCGC
>JBARPX010000282.1:0-2099 GCA_049643405.1 Candidatus Zixiibacteriota bacterium | reverse complement strand
GGGTTGGTTGACCAATGCGCGGGCGATGGCCACCCTTTGCAGCTCGCCGCCGGAGAGCTCGCCCGGCTTGTGGTCAGCGCGGTCTGCCAAGCCCACCTTATCCAGAAACTCCATCGCCCGCTTCCTTCTCTTTCTGGAGGCAACGCCCCCGAAGATCAAGGGGACTTCCACGTTTTCGAATGCGGTGGCATAGGGAAGAAGGTTGAAGTTTTGGAACACGAAGCCGACCTTTTTGTTTCTGATCTCCGCCAGTTCATTCGGACTTAAGCTCTCCACCTTTTGCCCCTCCAGGAAATACTCACCGGAGCTGGGAGTGTCCAAACAACCCATCAGGTTCATCAAGGTGGATTTGCCTGAGCCGGAGGGGCCCATGACGGAGACAAATTCGTTTTCGCCGATTACCAGGTCGATTCCCCTCAAAGCCTCCACCTCAATCCTCCCGGTAGAATAAACCTTCCGAATTTTCCGCATGTCTATCATTACTCACACCTCGATTTCAGTCAATGTCGTTCATGCCTGATTTTCTGC
Source organism: Candidatus Zixiibacteriota bacterium (assembly GCA_049643405.1). Taxonomy (GTDB): domain Bacteria; phylum Zixibacteria; class MSB-5A5; order MSB-5A5; family SM1-73; genus SM23-73-3. The sequence continues at coordinate 1,571 of JBARPX010000282.1, read as the reverse complement.
ATCCCATATCCTGACCTTCGTTATCAGGGACGAGGCGGGATGAATTCCCGCCTCTATGGGGGTGAAAGCCCATAGTTCAGGAGTCTCAAACCTCTTCACGGGCGCTTCAAAGAAACGCATGTCTGTGTTCTCCTCTTACTCATATCTTAACGACTCCACGGGATTTACGCTGGCTGCCCTGCGTGAGGGGAAGATGCCGGACAGCATCCCGATGATTCCCAGAATCAGCGACGTGATCACCGCGATCTCCAGTGAGATAACGGGTTTCCCCAGCCACTGCGCCCAGTCCGCCTCCATGGGAATGGCTGCCCAGATCTTTACCAATAGCATGGAGGAAAAGACTCCCAGAGCGCCACCAAGAATGGTGATGATCAATGATTCCAAGAGGAACTGGCTCATGATATGGACTCGTTTTGCTCCCATGGCCATCTTTATGCCTATCTCTCTGGTTCTCTCCTTGACCGCCACGTACATGATGTTTGCCACACCCACCCCGGCGATAAGTAAGGTCATCCCTCCTATCACTCCCAGGAAGATTTGAAAGCCCACCAGTACCTTGTTGAATGTCTTCTGCCCCTCGATCACGTCCCAAAGCCACAACGCTTCCTTGTCCTCCGGATCGAATCTGTACTTTCCCCCCATTACCCTGGAGATTTTCTTCTTGACCTCTTCGATCTGCGCAATATCCCTGGGCTGGTAAACGATGTTCTGCAGGTACTTGTGACCCCATACGGTTTTGAACGTAGTTGCCGGGATGGTGGCTTTGTCCCAGTCCGGTCCGTTGTACATTCCCATCTGCATCTTCTCTATCATCACGCCGATGACGGTGAAGGGGACGTCGTTTAAGACGATGGTTTTGCCCACGGCATCCTCGTTTCCGAAGAGTCTCTCCTTTAGTTTGTGCCCCAAGAAGACCACTCTTCTTTTGTATTGCATGTCCAGATGGTTGATGAACCTCCCGCCCCTCTGGGGATAGTGGGCTCTCATGTCCTCGTAGCAGGGATATACCCCGTTGACCCGTTCTGAGACGGTATTCTTGTTGTACGTTATTGACACGCCCCACCTGTTATATTCACCGCCTGCGGCTTCAATCTCCGGCACTTTCTTTTTCAGAAGCTCGACGTCCTCGTCAATGAAACGAATCCTTTTTCCCTTTCCCAGGCCTTCATAAGCTATAGAGGTTTGTCCTCCCCACATGACCACGATATCCTTCCCCAGGCCGTGACGAGCCTTATTCAACGACCTCTTAAACCCTTCTCCAAAGGCCAACAGCATCACGATGGAAATAGTGCCCCAGACAATGGCCATCAGAGTCAGAGTTATCCTTTTCCTCTGCTTTTTCAAATCCCGCAGGAAAAGCCTGAAGATCAAAAGTCCCTTCAATTTTTTTCCTTCCTTGTCATGAGACGTCGGATAGCCCCCCGTACGGGGGGCATATCCGACCTACGCTTAGGCTCAGAGCTTCAATGCCTGCACCGGGTTTAAGTTTGCCGCTCTTCGGGCAGGGAAATAGCCCGAGATCAACCCTACCAATCCTAAGATGCCCACCGCGATCAGAGCGGTAGAATAGG
>JBARPX010000281.1:0-6901 GCA_049643405.1 Candidatus Zixiibacteriota bacterium | reverse complement strand
GAGGGGTTCACCCTGAAGGGATTCACCCTGAAGGGGAGATAGGGGGTGAGGTAAGAAACAGTCTCATTTTTGAACTGTGATCTTGAATTTTCCTCTTTGCATTTTGAATTTGGAGAGGTTATGAACTTAGAATTCATCGGAATCACGCTGGCCGCACTTCTGACGCTGTGCATCTATAGCTTCCTGTATAAGGACAATCCGTTCTACAAGTTTGCCGAGCACATCTTCGCCGGGCTGTCGGCCGGATACTATGTGGGACTGGTGTGGCACTCGGTCATTAAGGTACAGCTTATCGGCCCGCTTTTTGAAGAGGCCAAGCTCATCTTCATCATTCCAGCTGTTCTGGGGGTGTTGATGTTCACCAGGTTCATCCCCAAGATCGCCTGGCTCTCTCGCATCTCGCTGGCCTTCGTGATGGGCAACACCGCGGGAATCTTCCTGATTCAGCAACTGCATGGATTGGTGCTTCCGCAGGTGAGAAACACCTTCACGGTGGCGCTGAATTTCTCCGGGGCGGTTTTGATCGTCGGGGTGATCTCCACCCTGATTTACTTCTACTTCTCCAAAGAACACAAGGGGGTGCTCGGACTTACCGCCGGACTGGGCATCTGGTTCATCATGATCTCCTTCGGCGCCTCCTTTGGCTACACCGTCATGGCAAGAGTCTCCCTCCTCATCGGCAGAGCCCAGTTTCTCCTCATCAACTGGCTACAACTTATAGACTGAATCTTCAAGCGGTCCCCTGACAACTGTGGCCGTCACCTGTCATATCGCTTTCCGCTGGGGAACTAAAGAGAATTCAAAATTAAAAAGGCAAAATGTAGAGTTGCAGTTTAAAATTCAAAAATCGGAGGATTGGAGGAGCATCGAACAGGTAATTTCTATCTTTGAATTGGAGTGTTGAATTCTTATCTGTGAATTTTGAATTTCTCTCTCACCCTCATCTAACACCTCCCACCAAGCAGAGGGGGAATTTCCCGGCACTAGATAGCTCTGAGAATTATCTCTCCTCGTTCCGAATGCTGGAACTATTCCCGAAGCTCGGGCATTAGGGTTAGCATGGCGGGGGACCGCCTCTGCAAACATGGTTGATGATGAAGACGAGGTCGGCTAAGTCTCTTAGTCCATCCAGGTTCGCATCTCCTTGGTAAGAAAAAAGAGGAGGGTCACCGTTCCTGTAAAGGTAACTTACCAGATACACTACGTCGTCAACGTCAACTACTCCGTCTGAATTGACGTCGGCCAGACCGACAAGGTATGGATAGACGCAGAAGCACGTTTGGTAAGAACCCTCTTGGTGCGGGGTCCCCAGTTTGGGGACGAACGGGGCGCCGTAGTAGTTTGTCCACGCGAGGCGATTGTTGGGCGGCCAAAAACAGGTGTCTATGCAAAGGCGCTGATAGCCTTGCACCTTGAAGGTAACAGTGGCAAGCAGGATCCTGCTGCCCTCCCACCAGAGCTGATCCGCGGGCCCGTCTGGAATTGCGGCAAGCCAGAAGTGACTCGTGCCGTCCAGGTTGAGGACCATCGTGTCCCACGCCCTGAACGATAGATCGCCGTCGAGATCTGCCATCCGATTACGGCAAAGAGTATCACTCCCTTCCACTATGTGGCGGAATATGCTTCTTGTATCAAAACCCGGTATCAAGTACAAGGTCCAGGGGAGGTTCCAATAACGTGAGACACTGCAATACTCGGCCGGATTGCTGTGGGTATAGCACAAAGGGATCACGAAGCTGGTGATCGAATCCTCAGCCTGTGCCAGATCGTGACTAACGTAAATGGGAACTCGAACGAAATGGGGGCCATCACCCTGAACTTGAATATCAGGAGACCAGGGTTCGTAATACATGGTATCGCATATTCCAAAATCATTTGGCTGATCGGGACACTGACTCCATGAAAGTGCAGCCGGTCCAACCAGAACCACGACGAGTAGGATGGAACAACCGGTCTTCATCTTACACCTCCGTTTACCGCAGATAGCGGCTCTCTCTTTGTTTCGCGTCATGGTCCGCACGGTGGCGCCCCCCCTCTGAGCACGTAGTTTATCAAATAGATCACGTCCCCCAGTTCGACCACCCCATCACAGTTGGCGTCGCCTGCCTCCAGCGGGTTGGGGGGCAGGCAACCCTTGTAGAGGTAATTGACCAGATAGATGATGTCCGCCATGTCGAGAAACCCATCACCATTGGCATCGCCGGATTGGTATGACCCGGGGTCCCTCTGCATCTCAAACATAAGCTCCCAGACAGCTCGGGGGCGCTGATACTGGTGAGGATAAGCGCGCGTGGGTTTATCGTCATCTTCTTGAACTTCGGATGATTCTGAACCGGGAATTGTGTAGCTTTCTTTGCGGTCGGATGAGGATTTCGGCCTGGGATTGATTCCTCCGTCTCGCCAGGCTTCCGGAGTGTTGAACCAGTACGCCAGATGATCGGCTTCGTAAACCGGATAGTACGCCCCAAAAGCTGTATTTAGCGCCTCATCCTGTAAGCCGGCGCGGTACATCATGGCCGCGACGTAATATGTGGTTCCCACCCAATACTCATGGACGTAATTGTCTCCGCTGGGTACGGTGGAGCCGTCGGGCATCCTCCCTAACTTAGCGCCGAAGTTGGGGTTGGGAGTAACACAGATATCATAAACCTTCTCGAGATGCGCGTTCATCTTCCAGCCAGGTAAAATGTCGGGCAAGCCATAAGCCTCGCAATACCGTTGACCACAGAGAGCGTCGCTGAAGACCGCAGTTGGGTAGTCGCTCTCCGTGTCAATCCTATAGTAATGCCCGGCCGAATCCCAGAGCTGGACGTCTAAGTTTCTCTTGGCAGCTTCTAACCAGGCTCTCACCTCCGCCCTCACCGGCTTATCCAGAATTGCAGCCATGGTATCCATGGCTTGAAGCGCCCCTACCCAGAATCCGCCGCTGTACATGTCGGTTCCCCACATCCGCCAGCAATCATAAGTGTTATCGTACCCCCGAGCGTCGGGCAGCGAGTCTTTAGGCGCGGCTTCGCAGTCATAGGTCTTCATGAAGCCGTAAGTGCTTTCCACCGCCGGCCAGACATACTCTAAGAAGTCAATGTCGTTGTATAAAGAGAAGTATCTCCAGCATCGCTGAATGAACTTGGAGGAGTTGTCGGTCAGAACGTGCAGAGAGCCCGGCCAGCAGGGTTGAGGCCGGCTCATGTATTCGTGCGGCCCCATAATGAAGAACGGATCCGCCATTCTGCAGACGCCGCTGGCAACGTCCTTAGGCGCGCCGATCTCGGGTGAGGTCTGGTAGGGAACGCTGGGGTTGCACAGATCATAGTGCGTTACAATATCGGCGTGACATCTAAGAAGGTCCCTCTCCATCTCCGGCCAGAATCGGGCATAGACGATCGAGCTGTAATGACCCACGTTGATGTTGCCGGAAAGAGTATAGGCCTGCGATTCCATGATGAAGTTCTTGTGATCCTCCGGATGCAGACCCATGAATTCCTCCGCATGGCCGGATTTCAAACCCGACTCCCAGAAAGAGCCTCCGAACTGGTTGTAATAAAGCTCATTGAAAGCGGCGCAGATGAGCCAGTCCGGATATCCGGGATCGTCGATAAATGGCGACATCCAGGCGTCGATCTGGTTCTCCCAGTCTTGATAATTCTGGAGTGCTTTCACTGCGATTTCAAAAGCATTGTCGCTTAAGGTATCGAAATGCTCGCAATATTTTTTCCACCACTGCGTGCTCGTGCCTCCTGCATAATAGCTCAAGAATTCAACCACAGGGAAATCCCAGGAGAGCACCAGGGGCACGATGATGTTCCCTCCGGGAGGAAGCACAACCTTGACGGCTATGGCGGCGGCGGAATCGAGCGGGTTGATGGAGTCAGGTAGCAGGCCGTCGTCCGAGAACTGGCTCCAGATGTCGCTTCCATCACCCGATCTATCCCAACCGGCGCAGGAGACCGTGACGCCATCGGCCTGCTTTGTGGCGATGCACCATTCGGAATTTTGGGTTTCAGGAGTGTTGGAGGGATGATTTGCCTTCAGCACGATCCCGATAATGCCGGATGTCTCCACCAGGGCATTGGTGAAACCGGCTCTGGTCTGGTGGCCGCCGCTGAAAGGAGGGTTGGGCCAGGTGAACATCACCGATACTTCCGTGGATTCAGCAGACGGATTGCAGAATTGGAACTGCCATACAGCCACCGGATAGGAGGTCTCCTGATAATTGCGGGCTATTATCGGACTGAAGAACTTAGCTGATATGTCGGAGTCGAAGCAGTGATACACACACCAGCCCTTGGGTTGAAGAGCGTAATAGGTACCCTCTCCTGACTGAAGCCTGTTCCATGCCGGCAGCATTGAAGTGTCCGCTGAAAGACACCTGACCGTCCTGTTCTCTCCCCTCTTCTCGTAGACATGAAACGCCGCCTCACGCAGCCAGGTGCTTTTGTATTCCCCCACCTCATCCGCCCAGGGTCCAAAGGAGCCGCTGATGTTGTACATGAACGAACCCGCCCCGAATCCTCCCAGTGCGATTCCCCTGTTAGGACAGTTGCCGGCGCACTCTTCCGGAACGTCCCCCATGGTCCTCTGCCATGCCCCCCGGGGAATCTCGAAGTTATTCTCTGCGAACGCAGGAGGACACACTGCGAGCCAGGCAAAAATGACGACAACAGGAAGACGCATGACACCTTCCCGTGAAAGGTTGCACCGATGGCGCCATCTTCCGTGAAACAGCTATGCTGTTACTTGAAACTCGAATGCCAGCTTTAAGATAAGGTATTATGCTGAAAAAGCAAGAAGAATCGGCTTGACAACGCTCAGGGCTCCAGCAGGATCTGCAGAAATCGACGCGATCACAGGGAGGCTTGAAACCCTCTCTCCCTTGGGGGTGTGTCATAATGTCATTCTGATCCCGCCTCTGGCGGGAGAAGAATCTCGATTCTACAACTTGTCTAAATCATCGGATTCTTCGCTTCCCGGATGCCCGGACGGGCCTGTAGGGGGGGCGTCTGCCCGCTCAGAACGACAACGGTGCCTTTCTGAAGGTTATGACACAGTCTCTTTGGGGAGAGGGTTGGTTGAAAATCCCGCCCTTCGACAGGCTCTCCTCGAGTCTGCCCAGACGGGCAAGCGTCTGCTTGAGCGACCTTCCTTCGACACTGAGTCTTCCTTCGACCCTGAGGTCTTCCTTCAACCCTGAGGTCTCAGGACCGAAGGGCAGGACCGAAGGGCAGGACGAAGTGCGGAGTCGAAGACAGGGTGGTGTCGAAGACCTTGAGTCAAATCGAAAGGAGCTAAGTCGAACCACCGAAGGTGTGAACTGCATGGTGCACACCGAAGGCGGGGTTGAGGGGCAAATCCAACGTGACTCATGCATCCTATTCGCGTGCTGTCAGTGTGTAAGTCGGGCTGCCCGACAATCAGCCCGCCATCAGCCTCGCTTCCCTATTAAGTCCGGACACAACATAATTCTTGACAAGACCCCATAAACCCGTATAATAAATGATGTAAACATAGTGCACTTCTTATAAATCGGGTTTTAAACGTTGCGTCAGGAGGGTCCGCTTGTCCGCATGGGAAACCACGGTCTCTTATGTATCCAAATTCAATGTGCCAAGACTCAAACCTAACAAACACTATATGTGCAAGGTGGAATTATGGCAGAGGTTACAAGAAAAAGAGTAGGCCAATTCGTTAGGAAATTGACCGAAATGCTCATCGCTAATCCTGAAGGTTTGCCAGCCAGAGTGGCTCTTCAAAACTTAGAGAGGTCTTTTACACTAACAGATTACGAAAAAGGTTACTATGAGTCTGGTGGCCGTAGATTCGAGATAATTGTTCGGTACGCTACTATCGATTTGGTTAAGGCTGGATGGATGATTAAACAGAAGGGCAGTTGGTTCATAACGGAGCAAGGGAAAGCCTCTTTTGAAACACATAAAGACCCAAAGGATTTTTACCGAGAAGCCGTGAAACTCTACCACCTGTGGAAGCAAAAAAGACCATCCACCGAAACACCCTCAAAGCATACCGTTGACTCTGATGAAACACGAACAGCAAAAATCACATTCGAGCAAGCCGAAGAACAAGCATGGCAGGAAATCCAGGAATATCTTGCAGAAATGAATCCTTACGATTTTCAAGACCTAGTCGCCTCCCTATTAAGGGCAATGGGATACCACATATCTTGGATAGCACCACCTGGCAAAGATGGAGGAATCGATATACTGGCCTGGACGGACCCTCTCGGCACAAAGCCTCCCCGAATCAAGGTTCAAGTTAAGAGGGTTCGACAATCAGTCAACGTTGAGGGCCTTAGGTCCTTTATGGCAATGCTCGCTGATGATGATGTCGGTATTTTTGTTACCACAGGTGGATTTACCAAGGATGCGGCGGAAGAGGCTCGAACCCAGGAAAAGAGGAAGGTAACGCTCATTGACTTACAAGAACTCTTTGATTTATGGGTCGACAATTATCATCGACTCCAAGAAAAATCAAAGAGGTTGTTGCCTTTGCAGCCCATCTATTTCCTCGCGCCCGAAGATTAGCTAGTAGGTCACGTGCCCTGTGCACCTGACACCATCACAAGCCCCCCTTCTCCTAACTAACCCGCAGTCACTCTAACCACCAACGCCGAATTCACCACAACTTCAGTGGTGAACGAGATCGCTCCAGTATTATTGGGGAGACGAATGTTCTCTGAATACGCGTCCCCCCGTAAGGGAGAACAAGAATCATATGAACCATATATTTGATACCGCCGATGAAGCACTCCACGCAGATTTGTAATTTTATGAAAGGCTACCTCCTTGGTTTGAGATCATATTTGTTATAATATGATTTTGAACCAAAAACCAAAAGGAGGTAGCAGATGCTTTACGTTGGTATGGACATTCATAAGAACTACTCT
>JBARPX010000280.1:0-8150 GCA_049643405.1 Candidatus Zixiibacteriota bacterium | reverse complement strand
CAGCCTTCTTGCTTCTGCCCGGAGGCTCTTCTTCTGTAACGATCACCCGATCCTGCGGAAAGCCCAGGGGGTCGAACTGGTCCTCTGCTTTGGTCCTCTGGTCCTCTTCGGCGGTTTTCAAGGGTCGAAGGCCGCAGCCCGTAAAAACCAAGAGACAGAACAGAAGGCAGATACAGAGTCCCCTGGCTCTCATAAATACTTCTCCATCTCCTTATCCTGGCTAAATTCGGCAAGAAGCTCCCTTACGTCCTGCACCCTGGTCTTGTGGGCCACAAAGACGATGTCATCCGTCTTTACTATTACCAGATCTGACACGCCCAGCGCTGCGATTATCCCGTCTGAGTCGTTGACGATGGTGGTCTCGTAAGTGTTCATGGCCCGGGCCATTCCAACGATAACGTTGTGCCCCCGGTCTTTGTCCTTTATCCTGTCTAAGGCCAGCCACGATCCGACGTCGTCCCAAACCATATCTCCCTTAATCACCAGGGCGTTCTCCGCCTTCTCCAACACGGCGAAGTCTATGGAGATGTTTTCCAGACGTTGGTAAAGTTCCTCTTTTGCTGCGTCTTCGTTGTCGGTGCCCACGTGCTTGGAGTAGTTATCCAGTTCCGCGTACATGTCGGGCATGAATCTCTTCAATGCTTCGAGGATGGCCGACACCGACCAGATGAACATTCCGCTGTTCCAGAGATGTTTTCGATCGTAATAGTACTCCTGTGCCACGATGCGGGAGGGTTTTTCCTTGAACTTCTTTATGTTGTAGACTAGGATGTCGTCGAAGCTATCGTAAAGCTCTGCAGACTCGATGTATCCGTATGCCGTCTCGGCCCGGGTGGGAGTGATGCCTATGGTGATCAAATACTCTCCCTCCTCGGCCAGCTTGGTGCCCACCTCTAAGATCTTCAGGAGTTTCTCCCGGGGTTTGATGATGTGATCGGAGGAGAGAACCACCATGGTGGCATCCGGGTCCGTTTTCTTGAGATGAATGGCCGCTATCCCGATGGCTGCGCAGGTATTTTTCATGGCGGGCTCAACGATCAGATTCTCTGCTTTAAGGTAATCCACCTGTCTGAGAATCGCTTTTCTTATGTTCTCGCCGGTAACCACCTTGGTTCTCTCCACAGGGATAAAATCCTTGATGCGATCGATGGTCTCCTGAAGCATGGTCTTTTTGGAGATCAGGTGCAAAAGCTGTTTGGGATGCTGGGTTCGGGAAAGAGGCCAGAATCTTTCGCCTCTTCCCCCGGCTAAGATGACTGCATAATTCAAAGCGTCACCCCCGGAAAAGGGTTAGAACGAGATCTATCCACGACATCACAACTCATCTACCCGACTGGCAGTCAATTTATCAGAAAAGCCAAAGCTTGTCAATAAAAACTTTCCCGGAAGTTGGGATATCGTATCAGATTCAGGTTAAACGGGTATAGTCAAACCGGTTGGCGAAAAGTCTTGAAAATGAACTTCTCCTGTTGTATATTAGATCAGTTGAAAGAAATCTTAGCACAAAGGAGTCTACTTGGAGAGATTATGGGCGCCCTGGCGTGAGAAGTTCATCCTCTGCGAGAAAGAGCCCGGCTGTTTCCTTTGTAGGACCTCAAGGGAGAAGCAGGATCGGAAAAACTTAATTCTCTTTCGCGGGGAGAAGTGCTTCGTCATCCTCAACCGCTATCCATACAATAACGGACACCTGATGATTGCTCCCTTTCGTCACGTGGGCAAGTTAGAAGAACTAAGAGATGAGGAGCTAACCGAAATCTGGAAAACAGCGCAGCTTTGCGTTAGAGCACTCAAGTCGGGGCTGAAGCCAAAGGGGATAAACTTGGGTATGAACTTGGGTAAGGTCTCCGGAGCGGGAGTGGGGGACCATATACACCTGCACATCGTCCCCCGCTGGCAGGGCGACGCCAACTTCATGCCCATCTTTGCGGAGACCAAGGTGATCTCTGTGGGACTTTCCAATACCTACCGACTTTTGAAAAAGGAATTGCGAGGAATAGACAAAAAGCACTCAAAGCGGCGGTCGGCGGACCGCCGACGGCGGACTTAAATGAAGATTCCAAGAAAAGAGGAGCTTCTAAAGCTCCAGGCTCAGTACAAGACCGACAAGAAGATCGGAGAGGCTCTAGGGGGGGTGCCGGAGTATCTGGTGGCGTACTGGAGGCGGAAGAAAAATATCGGCCGGTATTCTCTCGCCAAGTACTCCAAGGAGCAAATCAAGGATCTGTGGGAGACCTATGGAAATGACGAGAAAGCCGGAGCGGAGCTGGGCATCTCCAAGTCGGGCTTCTATAAGTGGCGAAAGATATACAACCTGATGGAGAAGCCCAAGATGCTCAAGCACCAACAGTTGGAATTCTCCTTAGCCGGGCAGCCGGGTGTTTCAATATCAAGGCGTACCCTGGTCGAGCAGGGCGCCGGGACGCAGACCATGGCACAGAAACTTCTGGCCCAAAAGGCTGGAAAGGCTCAGGCCCAGGTGGGAGAGATCGTAAATGTGGAGCCGGATCTGGCCATGAGCCACGACAACGCCGGCTTGGTGATAAAACAGTTCAGACAAATCGGACAGGAGAAGGTCTGGAAACCGAATAGAATCGTCATCCCTCTGGATCACCGTGCTCCTGCGGAATCGGAGAAAACCGCAACAGCACACAAGTCCATCCGGGAGTTTGTAAAGGAACAGAAGATCAAAAACTTTTATGACATAAGGGAGGGGATCTGTCATCAGGTGGTGATAGAGAAGGCTCACATTGTGCCGGGTGAGCTGGCAGTGGGGACCGACTCTCATACAACCTCCTATGGCTGCCTGGGCGCTCTGTCCACCGGCATAGGCGCCACCGAGATGGCCGCGGTGTGGGCCACCGGAAAAATTTGGCTTAAGGTGCCGGAGTCGATAAAGATAGTGATTCGGGGACAGATGCCTAAAGGCGTCTACGCCAAGGACGTGATTCTTTACATCATCGGGGAGCTTACCGTGGAGGGAGCAAGCTACAAGTCGGTCGAGTATTATGGAGAGACGGTAGGCAAGATGTCTATCTCGGAGAGGTTCACATTGTGCAACCTCTCTATGGAGATGGGGGCCAAATTTGCGGTGGTTCCGTTTGACAAGATCACCAAAAGGTATCTATCCTCCGTGGCCAGCCAAAAGCACGAACCGCTCTTCTCCGATCGCGGTGCGATTTTCGAAAAGGAATATGAGTTCGACGTGAGTCGTCTCGAGCCCCAGATTGCCTGTCCTCATAATGTGGATAACGTGAAGCCGGTGAGCGAGGTTAAAGGCACAAGGGTAGACCAGGTGGTGTTGGGTTCCTGCACTAATGGCAGACTGGACGACTTAGAGGTGGCGGCAAAGATGTTGAAGGGTAAAAAGGTTCATCCGGACGTGAGAATGCTCATTTTACCCGCAACCAGAACGATTTACGCACAGGCCATGAGAAAAGGATACCTCAAGACTTTCTTAGAAGCGGGCGCCGTGATTCTGAATCCCGGATGTGGACCCTGTCTGGGTGCGCACCAGGGAATCATGGCGGCAGGGGAGAGGTGCCTGGCCACCACCAATCGAAACTTCAAGGGCAGGATGGGTTCGACGGAGTCTGAGGTGTATTTAGCCAGCCCGGCTGTGGCAGCCGCTACCGCGATTAAGGGGGAGATTGCTGACCCGAGATAATGGGAGGAAGATAATCCGTCTGAGACGACGGAGAGGCAAGCAGTCATTGCGAGGAACGAAGTGACGAAGCAATCTTTTAAATTGGAGGAGATTGTTTCGCTAACGCTCGCAATGACATAACACACTACCGGTCATTGCGAGGGGCGCAAGCGACGAAACAATCCCTTCCACAGAAGGCAGATGGACAAGCAGTATTGCGTTTACATCATGACCAACAAGAATAACACCGTGCTATACACCGGCGTCACCGGTGACCTTAGACGGCGCGCTTTTCAACATAGGCACCAGATGTGTAAAGGGTTTACTAAGAAATACAACATAATGAAACTCGTCTATTACGAGATTGCCCAGGACCCGTACAATGCTATAACAAGAGAGAAACAGATTAAGGCTGGCTCAAGGAAGAAGAAGATGGAGTTGATTGAAAGCATGAATCCCGAATGGAAAGATCTCTATGATGCACTTTGAGATTGCTTCGCTGTCGCTCGCAATGACATAAACGGGCCCGTCATTGCGAGGAGTCCCGCCAGCGGCGGGGGACGACGAAGCAATCCCATCGAACTACAACCGCCGATGGATTGCCACGCTCCGCCCCGCACCGGAAGGTGCATGGCTTCGCTCGGAATGACGCAAAAGGATCCGTCATTGCGAGGAGTGTTGAGCGACGAAGCAATCCCTTGAATTGCAGGAGATTGCTTCGCTAACGCTCGCAATGACACGAGGAGGATCTGTCATTGCGAGGGGCGCAAGCGATGACCTGAACGTCTTAGCCCGGTGAGAAACTATGGAGCAGATAACAGGTCGAGTCTGGAAATTAGGCGATAACGTCGATACGGACGTGATCTATCCGGGAAAGTATCTTCCTATAATAGATGCACCGGAGATGGCCTTGCACGCCCTGGAAGGTTACGATCCCGAATTCCCCAAGAAGGTCCAAAAGGGCGACATAATCGTAGCAGGAGCCAATTTCGGCTGTGGCAGCTCCCGGGAACAGGCAGCGACTTGTCTGAAATATGCCGGAATAGCTTGTATCGTGGCAAAATCCTTCTCCCGCATTTTTTTCAGAAACGCCATCAATCAGGGGCTGGCTCTGGTTCAGTCCGGGGAAGCGCCGGGTAATATCCAATCAGGTGAGACCATCACCATCAACTTCGCCAGCGGCGAGATAATAACCGCGCAAGATCAAAAATTCGCCTTCCCCCCCTTACCGGAATTCCTGATGGGAATTCTAAAAGACGGTGGTCTCATCCCCCACGTGAAGAAGAGCCTGAAGACTTGATTGATAGGCAACTTTGCGCCGACTCCTTCTTGAGGAACCCGAAGTCGACGTCCGTCCGGTTCGAATCTGCCTCAAGCCTCTGGTCACCCGGGTTATAGCTCCTCCTTGCAGTCTATGTGAAAAAGATTGCATGTTCCTGTTTCGACCCTTCTGCGAGGGATACACTTACCTCAAATAGTTGCCCCAGCCATCCTGTTGATTTGAGCCATGTTAATCCGGCTGCCGCTCCTTTGGTTCGGTCGTCCGGCGGGTTGGGCCCCTATAGAGGCAGGGCATAATTTTTGCTTTAGAGTTGAGGCATAAGGGAGAAAGGAAGCATGGAGAAGGTCTCTGTACGGCCCACAATGAAATGTTTTGTCAGCGTGAAGACGCTCCTGAAGGACAAGGAGAAGAAGCAAAACGGGTTGATCAGCTTTGCCATCCCGGACTTAGGTGTTCTTTTCAAAACCCGCCGTTTCGGATCTCACTACGAACTGGAATATAAGAGTCTTCTGGCTCTCCTGCGCTTCATCCAGGCGAACGACAAGGCCTTCCGGAATCAAAAGCTCAGTGTGCTGTGCAGCAGCCCGTTGTTAATCTACCAGATGAACGAGAATTCCCTGTGCCAGAAGGAAGTGGAACCGGATCGAAAACTGGCGTTGGCCTACAAAAGGAAACTGGGGTTCGCCTTGAGTTGGGTTCCGGAGGGTGAAAACCGCGCGCTGAACGGGATGATGGACCTTCCTCCCCTAAAGAATTCCCTCGATCTCAAGTTCGACGACCTCCAAAAGAAATCCTCGTAGGACAGACCCATCCCGGCTTTCCAGGTCGGTCTCTCTAAAAGGGTTGTCTAATTCGCGACTCCCCTTCGTCCGGGCAAGCTCGAAAGGTACATTCTGCGTATTCTATCCTGAGGATAAGCGGGCATTGGCCCGCGCGTCGGAGATCCGCTGAGCTTTCGATTAGGCTGTTGACTTTGATCTCTGAATGCATACATTTAGATTTTACCTGGCAGCTTACTCTCCGAATCTGATGAGACTGCCAACTTGAGCTAACCTCCGGCTTCATGACCCGGGACAGATTCAGGTCCTGCGACAGAAATTTGAATCACCATGTCTGATTCTTCCAAAAGACCTTTTCTCTTAGCGCTCACAGTTTTGATCTTGTTGGTCTCTCCCTATTTTCTGAATGCCCAATCAACCGATATGTTGGAGGAGGATCAGCAATCACCACCGTCTCTTGTCTCCCCGAGGGAATCTCCCGTTATCTCTCCATCTCTTTCACGCTTCATTGCTGAACGTTCTTCGGAGAACAGCGTCAGGGTCTGGGTCTTTTTCACGGATAAAGGCGTCTTCTCTCAAGAGCAGTATCGACTGGCAAAGGGAATGTTCAAAAGCTCGCTTACCGGCGCTGCTCTGAAGAGAAGGTCAAAGAACAGGGTGAAAGTAGATTTTCTGGACCTTCCGGTTAATCAGGGTCACGTGGACGAGGTTTTGAAGGTGGGTGGAGAATTGCGAAACAGGTCCAGATGGCTGAATGCCATAAGCATCCAGATCCAGGCGGGCAAGGTCGAAGAGATTGCCAAGCTTACCTTCGTGAGACAGATCAAAAAGGTTGTTAGCTTCAAAAGAAGACCGTTAGAAATCGAGCCGCTGCGGGGTGAACTTTATCTGCAAGGAGATTCTGCCGGCTATGGCAGAAACTACGGACCTTCACTGCCCCAGCTTGATCAGATCAACGTTCCCATCGTTCACGACATGGGCTTTATGGGGCAAAACGTGATCGTGGGCATGCTGGATACCGGCTACTGGAAGGAGCATCAGACCTTCGCCACTGCTTTTTCCGAAGGTAGAGTTCTTGCGGAGTGGGACTTCATTTACGACGATGGCAACACCCAGAACGAGGAAGGAGAGCCTCCGGGCCAGCATAATCACGGCACTTACATCTGGTCGGCTCTGGGTGGGGAATATGAGGGTGAACTTTACGGTCCTGCTTATAAAGCAAGCTTCGTTCTGGCAAAGACTGAGGATTTGCGTTGGGAGTTGCCTGTTGAGGAGGACGACTGGGTGGCGGGTTTGGAATGGGCGGACAGCATAGGGGCGGAAGTTATCTCCAGTTCATTGGCATACTCGGATTGGTACGTCGCGTCGGATTATGACGGGAACACCTGCGTTACCACGGTGGCAGCAGACATGGCGGCCAGCCGCGGGATCGTGGTCTGCAACGCCATGGGAAACGAAGGACCGGCATACCGCACCCTGGATGCACCGGCTGATGCAGACAGCATCTTAGCCTGTGGAGCGGTGGATGCAAACGGGAACATAGCCGGTTTCAGCTCGCGCGGTCCCACGTATGATGGCCGCATCAAACCAGAGGTTGTCGCCAGGGGAGTGGCGACCTACTGTGCGCTACCTTACGGCATAGACGATTATGGCGGAGTCGGCGGAACCTCACTCTCAACGCCCCTGGTGGGAGGATGCGCCGCAGTACTCATGTCAGCCCATCCGGATTGGACGGCCATGCAGACAAGAGAAGCTCTGATGATGACCGCCAATAATGCCTCTTCACCCGACAGCACCTACGGCTGGGGTCTGCTGAACCTCTTCGCGGCTTTGAACTACAATCCTTCCGGAGCGCTGACCATATCCCACGATCCGCTTCTGTTTACCTCCGACACATTAAATCCATATATCATGTCGGCGACGATCACTCCAGGGAACGGACTGATCGAGGATTCGCTGTTTCTTTTCTGGCGTTCAGACACGCTCTCTCCGTTCGTCAAGCAGACCTTGCAGCCCCTCGGATTAAATCGATATGAAGTAGAGATTCCTGCGCAGAGCGCGGGAACAGTAGTGCACTACTATCTTTCGGTGCAGGATAGCCTTTATAACGTGGTTAATTATCCTCTTGGCGCTCCCCGATTCAAACTTAAGCTTTTTGTGGCCACCGATTTTATCACCTTCGATTTTGAAGATGGGTTTTCGTTTTGGGAGACCGGGGGCGCCAATAACTCCTGGAACTGGAGCCCAGTATCCCCCCGAAGCGGAACCTTCGGCCTGACCGACAGTCCCCTGGGAGGCTATCAGGATTTTTCCGACAGCTGGGCTGAGCTCAAGGAGACATTTGACCTCTCGGACATAGCTAGCCCGCAGCTATCATTCTGGCACAGATACCAGTTCTGGCTGTACGACACCGGATTTGTGGAGATAAACACGGACGGAGGCAAGG
>JBARPX010000279.1:0-8877 GCA_049643405.1 Candidatus Zixiibacteriota bacterium | reverse complement strand
GTCTCGCGCCGCGAAGAAAGGTCATAAACATGAAAACCGTTGAAGATTTAAAGAGCATCGTAGAGGCCAGAATCAAAGAGAGAAAGACAGATCAGAGGTCCCGCATCGTAATCTCCGCCGGCACCTGCGGGCGAGCCAGAGGATCTTTGAAGGTGGAGCAAGCACTGAGAGACGAAATAAAAAAACGCAACCTCCAGGAGAAGGTAGAGATAAAGATCAGTGGCTGTCATGGGTTTTGCGAAGCCGAGCCAAACATAGTGATCAAACCCCAGGGGTTGTTTTACCAGAAGTTGAAGCCGGAGGACGCAGAGGAGATCGTCTCGGAGACGCTGCTGAAAAATAGAGTTGTGAGCCGGCTGCTGTACGTTGACCCCGACGCCAAGGGGGAGGCGGTCCATGAGGATGACATCCCCTTCTACCGGAAGCAACGAAGGCTTCTTCTGGGAAATAACTCGCTCATTGATCCGACCAGCATCGATGACTATTTCGCTATCGGCGGCTACGCCGCTTTCCTGGAAGTCGTCGGCGGGATAGCGCCGGAGCAGGTAATCGAAACGGTAAAACAGTCCGGCCTGCGAGGAAGAGGGGGAGCAGGTTTCCCCACCGGGTTTAAGTGGGAATTCTGCAGGAAAGCGAAGGGAGACGTCAGATATATAATCTGCAACGCCGACGAGGGGGATCCGGGCGCCTATATGGATAGAAGCCTCCTGGAGGGGAACCCTCATGCCGTTCTCGAGGGCATGATGATTGGCGCCTACGCCATAGGTGCAGAAGTGGGCTGGATATACGTGAGAAACGAATACCCCCTGGCGGTAGAGAACATCGGCATAGCCGTAAGGCAAGCCAAGGAGATGGGGCTTCTGGGCGAGAACATACTGGGCACCGGATTTGACTTTGACATAAAGGTAGCCAGGGGCGCGGGTGCCTTCGTATGCGGCGAGGAGACCGCGCTGATCGCCTCGATCGAAGGAAAGCGGGGAATGCCCAAACAACGGCCACCCTTCCCCGTCCGCAAAGGTCTCTGGGGGAAGCCCACCAACATAAACAATGTGGAGACCTGGGCCAATGTCCCTCTGATCGTCAAGAACGGAGCAGGTTGGTTCTCGCAGATCGGGACGGAAGGAAGCAAGGGAACCAAGATATTTTCTCTGGTGGGGAACATCAAAAACACCGGCTTAGTCGAGGTGCCCATGGGGATAACCCTGCGGGAGATTGTCTACGACATCGGCGGCGGCATCCCGGGCAATGGAAAGTTCAAGGCCGTTCAAACCGGAGGACCTTCCGGCGGCTGCATCCCCAGGCAGCTTCTTAACCTGCCTGTCGACTACGACTCTTTGGCACAGGCCGGATCCATAATGGGCTCGGGTGGCATGATCGTGATGGACGAACGCACCTGCATGGTGGACGTGGCAAGATATTTTTTGAACTTCCTTCAGGATGAATCCTGTGGTAAATGCCTCTCCTGCCGCAAGGGAATTCAGAAGATGCTGGAGATAGTCACCGACATCACAGAAGGCAAAGCGACCATGGAGGATCTGGCAACGCTGCAGGAGCTGGCCGAGGTGGTAAAGGATACCACATTGTGCGGTCTGGGACAGACCGCACCCAATCCGGTGCTGGCAACTCTCCGGTATTTCAGAGACGAGTATATCGACCATGTCAAAAAGAAGAAATGCGAGGCAGCCGTGTGCAAGGAGATAATCTCCTCTCCCTGCCAGCACACCTGCCCTATAGATACCGAGGCTGCGGTCTACATCGGACTAATCGCCGGGGGAAGATACGAAGAAGCCTTAGAGGTGATAAAAAAGGACAACCCCTTTGCGTCCGTCCTTGCCCGGGTCTGCAATCATCCCTGTGAAAGCAGATGCAGGGCGGCTGAGGGCGGGGAGGCTATCAGGATCAGAAACCTGAAAAGGTTTGTGACCGATTGGGGATTGAAGAAGGGGCTCATGCTCAAGGCAAAACCCGCGGCGAAGGATGGCAAGGGCAAAGTAGCCATAATAGGGTCGGGACCTGCGGGGCTGACCTGCGCGTTTTATCTGGCCCGGAAGGGTTACCAGACCACGGTGTTTGAGAAGCACCCGGTGGCAGGCGGAATGTTAGCCGTGGGGGTCCCTGAATTCAGATTGCCTAGGGAGATACTGAGGGCGGACCTAGACTACATCAAAAGCGCAGGCGTAGAGATTCAGACAGATTGTGAGATAGGCAAAGACCTGACCATCGGAGATCTCCATTCCCAAGGCTACAAAGCCGTATTCGCCGCCACGGGTGCACACAAGTCAATGACACCGGGCATACCCGGCGAGGATGCTCAGGGGGTGCATCCGGGAATGAAGCTGCTGACTGCCATAAACCTTGGCGAAAACGTGGAAATCGGCAAAAGAGTGGGGGTGATAGGAGGTGGCAATTCTGCCGTAGATGCCGCGCGGGCGGTTCTGCGTACCGGGCTGCCCGAGAGCGTGACCATCTTCTACCGGAGGACCATCAGCGAGATGCCGGCTTATAAAGAGGAGGTGGATGCTTCGCTGGAGGAGGGCATAAAGATCGAGTACCTGGCCGCGCCCAAGCAGGTGGTCGCGCCCGGCGGGAAGCTCTCCGCATGTGAATTCATCAGGATGGAGATGGGCGAAGTGGATGAGTCGGGCCGGAGAAGACCGGTCCCGATCGAAGGTTCGGAATTCACGGAGGAGCTGGACACGTTGATAGTTGCCATAGGAGAACAGCCGGATGCGTCCTTCTCCGAAAAGGTATCGGGGCTTGAGTTCACGCGATGGGGAACTCTGGTTGTGGACTCAGAGACGCTTGTGTCAGATCGAAAGGAGATATTTGCCGGAGGAGACCTGGTGACCGGGTCCAATACGGTTGTGGATGCCGTGGCGGCAGGGAAGGTCGCAGCTGAATCCATAGATCAATTCCTGTCGGGCAAAGAGGTAAAAAGAGAATATAGAGTAACAAGACCCTCCAGATACATAGAGCCGGTGGAACTTGGTGAGGAGGAGCTGGCAAAGGCCGAGCCTCCCTCGATGCCGCATCTTCCGGTGGCCGAGAGAAAACATAATTTCAAAGAGGTCGAACTGGGGCTAACCGAGGAGATGGCGGTGAGGGAAGCCAGACGATGTCTGCGCTGCGATCTTGAGACTCAGGACGGCAAGGACTTTGTGGAAAAGCTGAAACAGGATTCCACCGTTGCACAGGAGGTGATGGATGCCTAACATAAGGATTGACGGGATTGACTTTGAAGCTGAAGAGGGGTGGACCATTCTTGAGGTAGCAAGATTCCTGGGATTGGACATCCCCACCCTGTGCTACGACGAAGGACTTAGTCCCTGGGGAGGTTGTCGCCTCTGTGTGGTGGAGATCGGAGAAGGAGACGACACCAGGCTTGCCTCCTCCTGCACCTACCCGGTTCAAGAGGGGCTGGTTGTCAGGACTGCAAGCAAAAGAGTGGTGCGGGCAAGACAGGTGCTGATAGAACTTCTGCTTGCCAGCTGCCCCACGTCCAAGGTCATACAGGATTTGGCGGCCAAGATGGGCGTCGAGCGAACCAGGTTCAAGCCCGACTGGGAGGATTGCATATACTGCGGGCTGTGCGTGAGGATCTGCGAGGAGCAGATGATGGCCAAGGCCATAGGATTTGCCGACCGGGGAGGCAAGCTCAAGATCACCACTCCCTTTGACAAAACCTCTGAGGTTTGCCGGACCTGCGGAGGATGCATGTACATCTGCCCTGCCTGCCAGCTTCGCTGTGAGGGCCCGGAACCCGCCGACGTAGTATGCGGCAGGTGCTACAATGCCATGCAGCCGACCTGCTTGGACCATTACGACGATTACAAGTGCTACATGGGTTTGAAGGGTGATTGCGGAACCTGCATTACTGAGAAGCCGGAGAAGGAAACAAGCGTGAAAAACAGAAAGTGAGGTGCAAGCTCCCGGGTTTGAGTTGCTGAATCAAACCTTGAGCTTTCGACCCTCGGATTCCAACCAAGGAGGATTGATGTCTTTATCAAGAATAAACGCATCGGCGGCCACGCTGACCAAGAACAGAACCGAGGATTCGGTCGTTCCCCTCAGCGGTCTTTGTGTCACCTGCGTGGATGGCTGCATCGGGATGTGCGAGGTGGGCAAGTCCGCCTACCGGGGAACGGAGGTGATATATCCTCAACCTTTCGGGATTATGACCACCGCCGCGGAGAAGAACTATCCGGTGGACTTGTCTCATTTTACCATCCTGGGTTCCTGTGTCGGGGCTCACGGAATCGAGGCCGACTCGGACAAGGCCATCTTCCCCAATGCCAAGGTTGAAACGAAGATCGGGCACGATAAGGGAATAAAGGCCAAAATCCCCATCGTGGTTCCAGGATTGGGATCAACCGCCGTTGCCAAGAACAACTGGGAGGGTTTGGCCATCGGGTCTGCTCTCTCCGGAATGCTTCTCACCATCGGAGAGAACGTCTGCGCCATGGACCCCGATTCGAAAATCGAGAAAGGAAGGATAGTCTACTCCCGAGATATGGAGAATCGGGTGAAGTTGTACAAGGATTGGCAGCAGGACGGATACGGTGCCATCGTCGTTCAGGCCAACGTGGAAGATACCAGGTTGGGAGCTCAGGAGTATGCTCTCTCCAAGCTGGGTGTGGAGGTGGTTGAAATGAAATGGGGACAGGGTGCCAAGGATATCGGCGGCGAGGTCAAGATCAAGGATCTGAAGAGAGCGCAGAAACTCAAGGACCGTGGATACGTGGTGCTGCCCGATCCCCATAATCCCGACGTGATCAAGGCCTTTGAGCAAGGATCGTTCAGGGAGTTCGAGCGCCACTCCAGGATCGGCATGGTGACCGAAGAAGGCTTCATGCAGAGAGCGGAGGAGCTGCGCAAGGCCGGCGCCAAATACGTTTTCCTAAAGACCGGTGCCTACAGACCCCAGGACCTGGCCAGAGCGGTCAAATACTCCTCTAAGGCCAAGATCGACCTGTTGACGGTTGATGCAGCCGGTGGTGGTACCGGCATGAGTCCCTGGCGGATGATGAACGAGTGGGGCATGCCGGGCGTGGAACTTTGGTCTCTGCTGTACCAGTATGTGGACAAGCTGGCCAAGAAGGGAGAGTACGTTCCGGATATCGCCGTGGCAGGTGGCTTTGCCCTGGAAGATCAGATGTTCAAAGGTCTTGCTCTGGGCGCTCCCTATGTCAAGCTGATTGGAATGGCCCGGGCACCGCTGACTGCGGCCATGGTGGGCAAGACCATCGGAAAGCGTATCCAGGAGGGACAGCTTCCGGTATACGTAGAGAGGTTCGGGACCCACGCCGAGGAGGTCTTCGTCAACGCGCCGGAGTTGCGCAACAAATTCGGAAGCGATTTTGAGAAGATCCCGCCTGGCGCCATCGGAGTTTACACCTACGCGGCCAGACTCTCCCAGGGGCTGCGTCAGATAATGACGGGAAATCGCAAATTCGCCTTGGAGTATATCACCAGAGACGATATAGGCGCCATCACCAAAGAGGCCGCCGAGATAAGCGGCATCCCGTACGTGATGGATGTGGACAAGGAGGAGGCGGAAAAGATACTCAACTCCTAAAGGAGAACCTAAGGGGCTCTCAAAAGTCAGGATGGTGCAGGAGCAGGTTGGTGAGCCGGCCAATTGTACTGCCATACCTACCTGAGGATATTCTAAGAAATACCATGGTACAAAAGCATATTAAGTGCTAAGTCGGCTAAGTCGCTCATCAAAACACGAGATGTGGTGGTGATCCCCGACTAGTCCTGTTTTATATATAGATAAGGTAGACCTATGATGTCAAGGAGGGAAGCATGAGCGTTTATGATAACGTGACCAAGCAGTTCAATAAGGCGGCGGATATGATGAAACTCGATCCGGACGTGCGACAGATTCTGGCGAGGACGGAAAACGAGATTATAGTCAACTTCCCGGTCAAGATGGATGATGGTCGGATTGAGATGTTCACCGGCTACCGGGTGCAGCATAACAATGCACTCGGACCCTACAAGGGCGGGCTGCGCTATCACCCGGCAGTTGACATTGACGAGGTCCGGGCGCTGGCCACTTGGATGACCTGGAAGGGGGCGTTGACTAACATTCCCTTCGGCGGCGCCAAGGGGGGAATTCAATTCAATCCACATGACTGCGACGGCTGCGATATAGAGCGCATAACCCGCCGGTTCACCTTTGCTCTTGGCTCCAACATCGGGCCGGAGTATGACATCCCGGCGCCGGACGTCAACACAAACGCCCAGATCATGGCCTGGATGGTGGACACCTATGTTTCCACTCAGCCGCCGCACGAGCGGCAGGCAAACGTTCACGTTGTCACCGGAAAACCGGTTCAGTCCGGCGGCAGCCTGGGGCGGGATAAGGCAACCGGCCAGGGGGTGGTCTACACCATCGAGGAGTGGGCCAAGGAGAAGAACTTCAACCTTAAGGGAGCGACCTACACGGTTCAGGGATTCGGGAATGTGGGCTCCTGGGCAGCTCGTCTGATGAAACAGCACGGATCCAAGCTGCTTGCGGTTGAGGACGCCAGCGGGGCCATCTTCAATCCGGACGGCATCGATCCGGATGATCTGCTCGATTATGCCGAAAAGAACAAGGGTTTGATCTCCGGCTATCCCAAAGCCGAGCCCATCGAACACCGAGCTTTTTTAGAGACGAAGGGAGATATTTTCATCCCTGCGGCACTGGAGAATCAGATAACAGCCGAGACCGCGCCGCTTCTGAACGTCAAGCTGGTGGCTGAGGGGGCCAACGGGCCGACCGACCCGGATGGAGACGAGATCCTGCAGAAGAGAAGAATCGACGTCATTCCGGACATCTTATGCAATGCCGGCGGCGTGATCGTCAGCTACTTCGAATGGCTGCAGAACAAGCGCAGCGAATTCTGGGAGTTAGAGGAAGTTGACGACAAATTATACAAGAAAATCACCAATGCTTACGTCCGAGTGCGAGAGACCGCCAAGAAGCATAATACCGACTGGCGCACCGCCGCCTACATCGTTGCCCTCTCCCGTCTGGAGACGGTCTACAAGGAACGCGGAATATTCCCGTGATCGGGGTGATGTTGGCAAAACGGGTATCCATTTTAGAATAGACGAAGTAGGTCCGAAATAGCGAAGCCTTTCGGACAAACGAGGGTGTAGAATGACAATGTCGGATAGTCCCCCGTACGGAGGACATATCCAACCTACGGTTTATTGTAAAGTACACAGCAGACATTCCACAATCTCTCATAGGGGCGGAATTCATCCTGCCCGTCCTAGTAAAGACCGGTAAAACCAAGGAGCTTTGACCTAAAGACCTTTTTCCCGGTTGGGATATTATTATCTTGACAAGGAAAGCAGGGTTTTATATCTTTGGCGTGACTAAAAGCCATTTTGGTCAAAAGAGGAGGGATAGTTCGCCTTTTGCCCATTTTTAGATGTAACTTTTAACCCATTAACTTAAAGGAGCACAGGATGAAAAAAGCTTTCATTCTTTGCGTCTTGTTGGCCTTTTTCCTTGCCGGCTGCGGAGGACAGGAGGAGGCTCAAATGGAGCAGGCCAAAGGGGAGGCGGAGGAAGTGACCCAGGCAGAAGAAACTACAGAAGAGACGGGTAAGCCGATTACACAGGAACCAATTGAGCGGGACAAGAACCCCATCGTGGTGATGGAGACCAACCACGGCACCATAGAGATCGAGCTGTTCTGGAAGGAGACCCCCAAGATTGCGGAGAATTTCCTCAGGCTGGTCATCAGCGGCTATTACGACGAGCTCACCTTCCACCGCATCGTGCCCGGTTTCGTGATCCAGGGCGGCGATCCACTGGGCACTGGAACGGGCGGACCAGGCTATACCCTGCCTGACGAGCCAACCACCAAGAAGCACGACCGCGGCGGCCTGGCCATGGCCAGAGGGGGGGAGGGCAACAACGGGAGCCAGTTCTACATCGTCCTGTCCAAGGAGGGGACCGCTCATCTCGACGCGCAGAATTTCTCCATCTTCGCCCAGGTGGTTAAGGGGATGGACGTGGTGGAAAAGATCGCTCAGGTTGAAAGAGACGCGAAAGATATGCCCAAAGAGAAGGTTATAATGACCAAGGTTTATGAGAAGACTGAGTAGGAGTTGACAGAATCCTCGTTTGTTGAAAGCCCCGCTTTCCAGCGGGGCTTTTTTATTTCTGAAGCAGGATATTGTTCACTCGGCCTGACTGGTAGAGGTAGATGAGGCTAGCAAGCCCGGCGCTCAATCCGGCGGGCAAGATGCCCGCCCTACCAGTAACAGGACAGGAGTGCAGAAGCTTGTTGGAACGAAGCCCCGATAGATCGGGATAAACTCCAATCCCGCTTTGCGGGGCTCTTGCGACTTTCAAAATCGCATCCCGCCGATGGCGGGATGCACTCCTTTCAGCCACCTTAGCACAAGTTTCGTAGGTCCGAAATCCCCCCGGCTGGGGGGATCGGACAAGACAGAAGCATCGGATAGTCCCCCGTAGGGGGGACATATCCGACCTACGACTTGTCGTTGGTACCCTTCAGGATGAACCCTTATCCCCGACCTTGCAATCGCATCGGGGTAAGGTACCCCGATGCAACAAGCGAAGGAGACAATTGTGGGGCAGGCACGAGTAGGAAATCTGCCTCGAGGACTGAAATGGGCAAAAAAGTAGCCCCGATCCCCTTCCAGAGATCGAGGCTGGTTAGCTCCCCTTAAGTTAGTTCATGGTTCACGGTTCGTGGTTCACAGTTCCATCACCGCCGCCACCAAATCTCGATTTAACAGGGCGGGGGGCCTCCCTTGAATAGATAATTGACCAGGTAGACCACGTCGGATACGTTGACTATTCCGTCGCAGTTCACGTCACCCGATTCCAAAGGAAGCGGTTCC
>JBARPX010000278.1:0-45920 GCA_049643405.1 Candidatus Zixiibacteriota bacterium | reverse complement strand
GGCAGTGGTCAACTCTGGATCATCAACAAAGATGGTTCAGGTCTAAGGCAACTTACCTTCTTCCGCGAAGGGTAAGAAAGTTAAAACCCAAAAACCCAAGGAGGTGATGTACTATGAAGTCGTGCCTGACCGTTCATTTCTTGATCGGATACTTGGGCCGTCCCGGCAGCGTCTTGGGCTCCTCTTTCAGCTTCTTCATCACTTCCTGAATCGCCCGGTCCAATTGGGGGTCTTGTCCTTTGATGACCAGATCGGGCCGGTTATCCACCTCTATGTCCGGGTCCACGCCATAATTCTCCACGTCCCACTGGCCTTCCAAATTGATGAAGGCAAATTCGGGAACGGTGACATAGCCGCCATCCATGAGGGGTATTCCTCGCGAGATGCCCACCAGCCCGCCCCAGGTGCGCGTGCCGATCAAGGGGCCCAAGCCGAGTTCCCGGAAGTAGTAGGGGAATGCATCTCCGCCCGAGCCGGCATATTCATTGATTACGCAGGCCATGTGTCCGTGTAGGGCAACGCCGGGCGTTCTGACCAGCAGTCCTTCCCGGCGGGACCAGAGGCTCAGAATCCTCCTTTGGAGGTGTTCCATGAACATATCCGGGATCATACCTCCGCCGTTGTAGCGCACATCCACGATAAGTCCTTCCTTACGCGTCTGGGCATAGAAAGCCCGCGAGAATTCGTTCAGTCCCCATATGCTGGTATTGGGGACGTGAATGTAGCCCACCCTTCCATCGGTGGCCTCTTCGACCCTCTTGCGATTGGTTTCCACCCAGTCGAGATAGCGGAGCTGGTACTCTGAACCGGCTGGCTTGACCGTCAGCTCCCGGGCGCCATCAGTCGAGGGGTTGTCATTCACTTTGATCTTGACCTGCTTGTCAACCGTCTTCTCGAAATACTGATACGGATTTGCCGGATATCGCAACTCCTCGCCATTGACCGAAATCAGATACTCTCCTTCCTTAACCACCACGCCCGGCTCGGTCAGCGGCGCCTTTCGGTCGTCCTTCCAGTTCTCGCCTTCATATATCTTCTTGAAGCGATAGAAGCCGCTGCTCTTGTCAGGCTCGAAGTCGGCGCCCAGAAGCCCCACGTTCACCGCCTTGCTTCTCGGCATCTTTCCCCCTCCCACGTAAGTGTGAGAGGTGGTCAGCTCTCCTATCAGCTCTCCTATCAGATAGGTGAGATCCCACCGATGGGCCACGTAGGGAACGAGCTGCCCGTATCTCTTCTTCATTCCTCCCCAGTCCACCCCATGCATGGCCGGATCATAAAAGAAGTCCCGTTCCAATCGCCAAGCCTCCGTGAAAATCTGCTCCCATTCACCTTGCGGGTCCACCTTCATCTCCATCCCCGACGTTTCAAGTTTGCCGTCACCGACCTTATTGCTTCCCTTCTTGGCGTCGATGATTCCGTAGGTGTCGGCGCTCTTGTAGATTATCTTCTCCCCGTCGGAGGAGATATCGTAGCCGTTGATCCCGGAAATGAGGGTATGTTCCTCCCTCTCCTCCATGTCAAACATGCGCAGTTCGTTCTGTCCTCCCCCGGAACCTCCGCTCTGCCGGATGGCGGGCATGGCCAGGTAAAACAGCTTGCCTTTTTCGGCCCTGAGGGCGGCGTAATTTCCGGACTTGATCGGCACTCCCACCACTCGCTGGTCGATCCCGTTAAAATCGATCTGGATCTCCTCGTCCTTCTCTTCGTCCTCGTCCTCATCCTTCTTCTTGTCCTTATCTTTGTCCTGATCCTCCTCGTCTTCCTTCTCCTCGTCCTCCTCCGCCCCCTCCTCATCGCTCTCCGGTGCAAAGGGAGAAAGGCTGTCCGCCTGTAGGGTCACCAGATATATGTTCCTCACGTTGCGATAAACGTAATCGGAACGTTCAAAATCGCCGAAGGTGGGGCTGAAGGTGCGGGCGGAGATGAAATAGAGATATTTCCCTTCCGGGCCGAAGACCGGAAGAAAATCATCGGTTAAATCGTCGGTAACCTGACGAACCTTCCCCTTATCCAGAGAGTATAGGTACACGGAGGCAAAGTAGGCCGGGTTGTTCTTGGAGTAGGCAATCCACTTGCTGTCGGATGACCAGCCGTAGTCGTGAATCTCTGAGACCTCGGCTCGATCGACCAGCACCGGCTCCTTCTTCTCGATGTCCACATAAAAGAGGCGGAGTTTCTTATCCGAATAGAGGAGCTTCTTGCTGTCGGGAGACCAGATCGGACGGAAGCGGTAACATTCGCCGTCGGAGGTTATGCGTTCCTCTTCCCCCGAGCCGTCCTGCGGTCGTATGTATAGCTCGTATTCTCCGGTCCGATCGGAAAGATAGGCCACCCACTTTCCATCCGGCGACCAGGCGGCCATGACTTCACGAATTACGGGCGTTTGAGTCAGGTTGCGTGTTTCTCCTTTTTCCTCAGGCACTGTGAACACCTCGCCCCGGGCAGTGAACAGAGCTCTTTTAGCAGAGGGAGATAGGCTGTAGTCGAGAATCATATCACTAACCTTCTCCCAGGTTGGCCGGGTCAGGATGCGCTCTGCAGGAACCTCCACCGTGATCTTCTTGGTCTTCTCAGTAGCAAGATCAAGAACGTAGAGGTACCCCCCATTCTCATACACGATAGCGTTGGGACCCAGGCTGGGCCATTTGACGTCATACTCTTTATGGTTGGTGATCTTTCGGATATCCTTATTTTTTATGTCATAACAATAGAGGTTGAGCTTGTGCTCCCGGTCGGAGGTAAAATAGATCTTCTCCTGGTGCCACATGGGCATGTTGTCGGTTCCCTTCCAATCGGTGATCCTTTCAACCGCGTCTGTTTTCAGGTCGTATATCCATATATCCTGCGCAGTCCCCCCGTAATAGCGTTTCCAGGTGCGGAATTCCCGGGACTTCCTATTGTAAGCGATTTTGCCTCCGTCAGGAGAGAAGGAGGCTAAGCCTGCTTCAGGAAGCCTCAAAGCTTCCGGAAAGCCGCCTTCCACGCTGATCCTATAGAGCTTGGCCGCAGGGAAAGCCTCTCGCCGAGACCGAAATAGAATCTCCTTTCCATTTGGGAACCAATCGATAATCCAATCATCCAGGGTCAATCCACCTGAGGGCTGCCCTCCACTTGGACAATAAGTTAGCCGATGCGGCTCTCCACCCTCGGCCGGCATCACGTACACGTCTCCGTTGCCGTCGTAGGCCGCTGTGAAAGCTATGCGTTTACCGTCCGGGGAGAATTTGGGGAAAGCCTCATAGCCTTCAAATGAGGTCAGCCTTCGCGCCAAGCCGCCCGCGGAGGATACCGTCCAGAGATCTCCGCCGTAGACAAAGACGATCCTTTCGCCGTGAATGTCAGGGAAACGCAAGAGACGCGTCTCTTCTGCGATCCCAGAGGTAAAGAGCAAAACAGACAGCATCAATCCGATCAAGAAAACCTTACAAGTTTTCATGAAAAGGCTCCTGCTTGTTGGGGTTATTTAAGAAAGCCGGAAGGCATGAGTTTTCCGATTGACAATTATGCAAACACCGAAGAACATTGAGTCAGAAGACAAGAAAGCCAGCACTCCTGTCTGAGACAAATCCTCCATCACAAACACTACAGTATTCTTATACAGCTTTTCCGGGAAGAAAGTTTACCTTTTCTGTCTTGCAGGCTTTCTCCATCGACGATCGTCTCCAGGATCAACCAGAAGTAGCCTTACACACCGAACGGTCCTGAAGTTTCCCGCCGTGAGAGCATCAGGGCGCAGACAAAATCTCCGACCCACAAAAGCCTGGGACGATCGCAGGTCAAGACTGGGCGAGGATCATGTCCTAATCTCGCACAGGATAAGCGGGTCTTTCCGGAAGCTTCTTGGGTTCCTCCTCAAGTTTCTTCATGATAATCTCGATCGCCTTCTCCAATTGGGGATCGCGGCCCAAAATGACCTGATCCGGCAGGTTGTCTATCTCGATGTCGGGATCGACTCCGTAATTCTCCATGATCCATTCGCCTTTCATACTGAAAGGGGCGAATTCCGGCACGGTGGCGTAACCTCCGCCCAAGAGAGAAGGGAACCCGCGTATGCCCACCACGCCTCCCCAGGTGCGCCTGCCGATTACCGGCCCCAGCCCATACTCCCGGAAGAAGTAGGGAAAGTTGTCTCCGTCCGAGGCGGAATACTGGTTGGCAATGCATACCATGTGCCCGTGAAAGGCCGTCCCGGGATAGGTGTAATCGCCGGCATTCCGGGAACCACCCATCCCTACCGCCTTCCGGCGCAGTCTCTCCAGTATCATTTCCGAGACGAACCCTCCTCCATTGTATCGAACGTCGACGATCAGTCCCTCCTTTTTTACCTGAGGGAAAAACGATTCAGCGAACTCGTTCAATCCTCCCCCTCCCATGTCGGGAATGAAGATGTACCCCACTCTCCCGTCGGTCGCCTCCTCCACCTTGCGGCGGTTTTCTTCCACCCAGTATCTGTATCTCAATCGATACTCGCTCTCTATCGGCTTGACCGTGACCTCCCGGGCGCCATCTAAGGATGGCTTCGAGTTCACCTTCAGGGTAACCGTCCTTCCCACCATATTCTCAAACAGGCTGTAAGGATTGGTGGGGTATTGAAGTACTTCATTATCCACGGCTACGATGTAATCTCCTGCATCCACATCCACGCCGGGTTCAGTTAACGGCGACCGCAGCTTTTCCTTCCAGTTCTGCCCCGGATAGATCTTCTTGATCCGATAAAACCCGGAAGTGGAATCTGGCTCCCAGTCGATGCCCAAAAGCCCGGTCTTGACTAAATCGATTCTTGTTCCCTCTCCCCCGGCTATGTAGGTATGTGAGCAGCAAAGCTCGCCGATCATCTCTCCCAGCACATAATTTAAGTCGCTTCTGTGCGCCACATGGGACAGAAGTTCTCCGTACCTGGCCCGCATCAACTCCCAGTCTGTGCCGTGCATGTTGGGAGCGTAGAAGAAGTCGCGTTCGCGTCTCCAGACCTCGTGGAATACCTGCGCCCACTCCTCCCGGCGATCCAACCGCATCTCCATCCGATCCAACTTCAGAGCACCATCACCCACCTTGGGAGTAGCTGACTTGACATCCACCATCCCGAACTGTTTTCCGCTCTTGTAGATGACCTTTTCTCCGTTCGGCGAAAGATCGTAGCCGTCCACCGGGGAGAGCAAGACCTTATCCTTTCTCTCTTTCAAGTCGAACACGTGCAACTTACCTCTGGGACCGGGCTTCCTTCCGGTGAGGGTCCGGGAGGGGTAGGAAAGATAAAACATCTTGCCCTTACTTGCTCTCAGTCCACGGAAGTTCCCTGGATCAGTGGGTGCTGCCACCACGCGCTCCTGAATTCCCTCAATGTCGATTTCGATCTTCTCCATGATCTCCGGCTTCTTTTCTTCTTTTTCCTCCCTCTCCTTTTTTTCCTTCTTCCATTTTGTCTCCGGGGATTCCGCCTCATCGCTTTCGGGGGCGAAGGGAGACAGGCTGTCTGCCTGGAGGGTCACTACATAGATCTTGGTCATATTATTGTAAGTAAAGGTGGGCTCGAAATGCCCCATCTGGGGGTTGAAGTCACGATTGGACAAAAAGTAGAGATACTTCCCTTCCGGATCAAAGACCGGCTGGTGGTCATCGGTGACATCCCGGGTTACCCGGTGAATTTTCTTCTCATCCAAAGAATAAAGAAAGATGGAGGAGAGATTATTCTTCGCCGGCTTGGCATAAGCGATCCACCTGCCATCCGGCGACCAGGAATAATCTGTGATCTCCCAGTTCTTGGTGCTGTCCACCGGAATGACCTCTCTCTCTTCGACGTCCACGTAATAGAGTTTCAGATCTTTATCAGCGAAGAGAAGCTTCTTGTTGTCCGGCGACCAGACCGGGGCAAACCGGTAGCAGTGTCCGTCCGTGGTGATCCTCACCTCCTCGCCTCTGCCGTCCTGCGGTATGACGTACAGCTCGTCCTCACCCGTCTTGTCGGACATGTAGGCGATCCATTTCCCGTCAGGCGACCAGGTTGGGTTCTTTTCCCGGCTGCCGCTGCTATTGCTGAGATTTCTAATGTTGCCCTTCTCTGCAGGAACGGTAAATATGTCTCCTCGCGCGGCAAAGAGCGCCCGCTTGCCGCCCGGAGAGAGGCTGTAGTCCGAAATGTGATCCTTGACCGAGACGAACTCTGGTCTGACTGAAGCCTTGTCGTGGGGAATCTCAATTGAGATCTTC
The DNA here is from genome assembly GCA_049643405.1 of Candidatus Zixiibacteriota bacterium. Lineage (GTDB taxonomy): Bacteria > Zixibacteria > MSB-5A5 > MSB-5A5 > SM1-73 > SM23-73-3. The sequence goes on along the minus strand of JBARPX010000278.1, from coordinate 39,713 downwards.
TCTGTCTTTTCCGTTTTGAGATCGAGCAGATACAGATAGCCACCGTTTTCGTACACGATCGATTCAGGTCCCAGGCTGGGCCATTTCACGTCAAAATCGGTGTGATTGGTGATCTTTCTGGTCTGCTCGGTGTCAAACTCATAGCAAAAGATATTGGCTGTGTGATCCCGGTCGGAGGTAAAGAAGATCTTACCATTATGCCACATGGGCGAGGTGTCGGTTCCTTTGTCATCGGTAATCTGCCGGACGCTATTCTGGTCAAGATCATAAACCCAGATGTCCTGCGCTAAGCCTCCCCTGTATCGTTTCCAGGTGCGGAAATTACGAAAAATACGATTGTACGCTATCTTGCTGCCATCCGGGGAAAAGGAGGTGAGACCAGCCTCGGGCAGAGGCAGCCCCTCCGGGAAACCTCCCTCCAATCCGATCAAGAAGAGCGTCTGAAACCAGCTGTTGTAACTTTCCCGCGCGGAACGGAACAAGATTCTTCTCCCATCCGGATGCCAGTCCAGTACCACATCGTCGTACCCGTGCCTGTCGGCCAGGTTCTCAAATCCCGGCCTGAAGGTCAGTCTCTTCGGTTCACCACCTTCGGCAGGAATTACAAATACGTCCGTGTTCCCATCATATTGCCCGGTGAATGCGATCATCTTCCCGTCGGGAGAGAACTTGGGGAACAACTCCGCGCCCGCATCAGAGGTGAGCCTTCGTGCCATCCCTCCCTCAGTCTGGACCAGCCACAGATCCTCCGCATACACAAAGACGATCTCATTCTTGTGGACGTCAGGGAAACGTAAGAGCCGTGCTTCCTCAGCCTGAGCCAAACCGAACGCCAAAACGCAAATGATCAGTAGAGCCAAACCTATCCTTACCTGTCGCACCCTGGCCTCCTTCAGTTATGTAGGATTTGACGTCATAGAAGCTTCATTGCTGTGCTGAACAACACGGCCACCGGTCTGTCAATAGTCACCGGGATCCCGTGGCCGCTTTCGACCTGTGAGTAGCAGCATCTATCCCTTTTCTTCTTGAGTAGAAATTTAGCTATTTGATCTGATTTGGCAAGCTAATTTTTCTCATCATTATGCTTGACACAGGGACTCTCAATCTTAGATTCTGAGATAGCAATCTTCTAACCTAAACCCGGGAGGTGTTTCATGAAGAGACACACTTCAGCGCTGGTTGTCCTTGCCTTTTTTCTGTTTACGGTTCCCGACTCGGCAGACGCAGAAAACTGGAAGAAGAACATGGATCTTAATCTGACCGTGACCCAGAACTCCTATTCCGATAACTGGACTGGCGGCGAAGCAGGTAACCTAAGCTGGGTGGCCAACGGAAACTCCGGCTTCGAGAAGCAGCTCTCGGAGAAGTTGAACTCCAAGACCACTATCAAGCTCGCCTTTGGCCAAACGCACGCCCAGGATCAGGAGACAAAAAAGTGGGCCAGGCCGGTCAAATCCACCGATTTGATTGACATCGAGACGCTGGCAAGATTGACCCTGCATACCTGGATGGACCCGTACGCTGCCGTCAGGTTCGAAAGTCAATTCTTAGATGCCAGCTATCCCCGGCTCAAGAGATATGTCAACCCCAAGAAGATAACCGAATCGGGAGGAATCTCCCGGGAATTCTACAAGACAGAAAAAAACGACATACTCTCCCGACTCGGTTTGGCCTTAAGACAGATCATAACGGAGGACATAGTCGACACGGCTTCGGGAAGAACCGAGATCAATTCCACCAACGACGTAGGTATCGAATCTGTAACCGACGTGAAGCTCACCCTCTCGGATAAGATCTCCTATACCTCGAAGCTGTCGCTTTACAGGGCCCTGTTCTTTTCGGAGTCTGGTGAGTTGAAGGGAACACCCCGGGAGGATTACTGGAAAGAGGTGGACGTAAACTGGGAGAACAACGTCTCCGTCGCCGTCGCCAGGTACGTGACCGTGTCGCTGTATATTCAGTTGCTCTACGATAAAGAGATCGCCAAGAAAGGGCGTTTCAAGGAAACCCTCTCCTTGGGATTGACCTATAAGTTATTCTGAGCAACCCCCGGGGAGGAGCTCGGGTTGCGTCGGGATATTGTTGGTCGCATCGGGCTATTGTTGGTTGCGTCGGGATATTGTTATCCCGACGCTAATTCCCTGTTTATCGAGCGAAAGAGCATCGGGACTACAAATTCCCGATGCAACAGAGACTTCAGCTTGACCCGTCCCGTCAGCGTATCACTTACTCCAGCGGGCAGCCGTTGACATCCACCGTGGTTCCCGGCGGAGTCTGGGGGCACCTGTCCAGCCCGTTGTAAATCCCATCGCCGTCTGAATCGAGGGGACAACCCCTCTCATCCACCAATACCCCTCTGGGAGTGTCGGCACAAATGTCCACCCGATCGGGCACTCCGTCTTTGTCCGAATCCCTTAGCTTTCCAAGAAAGTAATTGAAGCCGACGAAGACCTCCAGCGTGGCCTTGGGCAAGTCTAACTCACCTGGTCTGGCACCGGCTATATCTTTCGAACCCTTGAAATCCGTCAACAGGTGGCCGAGAATGCGAAGTCTGGTGCCAAAATCCAGACCCCACCTCTCCTTGATCCGGTACTCCACCCCCCCACCCAATGAGAAGGTCAGCTCCTGGTCTTTGAGGTCAAAGGGGTCTCCGCCTATGTCGAGCACCTCGACAGGCTGTCCCTCACTATCTTTCACGTTCCAAAAAGCCAAGCCCACGCCTCCGAAAAGATACGGATTCGTACGCTCCCAGGGTCTGAAACTATAGATGAGTGAAAGATCAAGCCATATCTGGGTGGATCGACTGCCGCCATCCTTTCTGGAAAAGGAGAATCCTGCTCCACCCCCGAGTTTACCGGAAAGATCAGCTTCCCAGGTTCTTGCGTAGGATGCCGAGAAACCCAGCGAGATTCTTTCCTTCAGCTTATACTTGAAGAACAAGGCGCCAAGGTTTCCCACTGTGTTGGTGTCCGAACGTTCGGTAAGTCCCAATTTCCAGAAGCCTCCCCGGAGTCCCAGGGTGAATCTTCGGCTATAATCCTGCGAAAAAGCAGACGAGGCTGTCAGAAGAACTCCCGTTGCCAAAAGGCAGAGCAAAAAGACCTTACGCACTTGAAAACCCTCGTATTTAAAGGTCTCGAGCAAGTAATTCCTCAGCTTATATAACACCGGGCGGGCGGGATTGTCAAGAAAATTTCCGCACGCGCCGGAGCCCGGAGAGGCACGGCCGGAAGCAGTTGCCGGATTGACCCCCTTGTGTTTTTTGTAACCTCTCTCAAGAAATCGGTCGCGGATGGATGAAAAAAAGCTATCTTACACCAAGTCAAGGCGCTTTGAATAAACCTGAGGGTTAAGTGTATATTGAGAAAGAAGAGCAGATGGACGAAGATCAGGAGTTGATCTTACAACTGAAGAAGGGTAAGATGAAAGCCTTTCGGAAACTGGTGGAAAAATACAAGAAGCCCGCTTTCTTCATCGCCCTGGGATTGGTAGGCAACCGGGAAGACGCGTATGATCTCTCCCAGGAGGCGTTCATTCGGGTTTACACCAACTTGGGAAAGCTCAATCCTGAGCATGGATTCTTCAGTTGGTTCTATACCGTGCTGGTGAACCTGTGCAAAAATCACCTTAGGAGCAGGGAGATTCGCGGAAGATATATCAAAAGTGTTGACAACGACACCGAGATTAGTAGTCAAGTGAACCCGGTGCCCGGTCCGGAAGTCCTGGCAGAGAGAAACGAAAGAAGCCTCAGGCTGTGGGAGGAGATCTCAAAGCTGCCGCACGAGTTCAAGGAGATAATCATGCTCAAGCATTTTCAGGGATACTCTTACAGGGAGATATCCCGGATGCTGAATATCCCAATGGGAAGCGTAATGTCCCGGCTCTACTATGCCAGAAAGAAACTGAAGGATAACTTGAAGGATATTCTCACTTGAGGTTTGTATGAAGTGTGAAGAGGTGAAGCCTTATCTGATGTCTCACTTAGATGGTGAAATCGAGCCGGAAAAGAAAGTAGAGATAGAAAGACATTTGGCCGAATGCCCGAATTGCAGAGAGGAGTATCAATCTTTTGTTAAACTCAAGCAGGAGACGGACAAGATGAAACTTGCGGATTTATCGGACGAATTGTGGAACGGTTACTGGAAAGGAATTTACCGGCGGCTGGAACGGGGAGTAGGCTGGATATTCCTCTCCATAGGCGCCATAATTCTGCTATGCTTCGGCGCTTATCAGTTCTTCAAGGAGCTCCTGGCCAATCCCAACATTTCGTTGATCGTCAAAATCGGAGTGTCAATCGGTGCCCTGGGAGTCATAATCCTTTTAGTCTCCGTTATCCGGGAGCGGCTGTTCCTCCAAAAGACCGAGAGATACAAGGAGGTGGAACGATGATAATCACCACGTCAAATGAGATACCGGGCAAGAGGATGGTAAAGACCCTGGGGCTGGTGAAGGGGAATACCATCAGGGCCCGACACGTCGGTCGTGACATAATGGCTCTGTTTCGTCATATGGTCGGCGGCGAGGTATCAGATTACACCAAGATGATGGCCGAGTCCCGGGAACAGGCCTTGGACAGAATGACCCAGCAAGCCCAGAAGCGGGGGGCGAATGCGGTCATCATGTTGCGATTCTCCACCTCCTTCATCATGTCCGGGGCGGCGGAGATATTGGCTTACGGAACCGCAGTCGTCGTCGAATAATAGAGACCAATCTCGGTCTCAATCTAGAGAGCAATAACTTCAAGCAACGTTGTCGCGGGGTACCCTTCAGGGTGTCCTTCGATCCCGAAGATCTTCCTTCGACCCTGAGGTCTCACTTCGTGCCGAGCACACTCACCCATACGGGTGCCCGTCTGGGCAGTGCGAGGCAAGACCGAAGGGCAGGACGAAGTGCAGGATCGAGGGAAATCCCTTTCCTTCGACCCTGAGGCCTCAGGACCGAAGGGCAGGGTGAACCCCTACCCCGCGACAGTCTTCCCGGGCTTAAGACACGAGTACAAAATAATCCCGTGGGGGTGAAAAAAATGATTTGGAAAATTCTGGCGATCATATTATTCATTTATTCGATAGTGAGGGTATTGCTGGTCATCTTCAAGTGAGGCAAGTTAAGCCAGGCTCTTTCTGCGCTAAATCGACAATTCGAGAGACCGGACCCGACAATGAAACTCGTCACTTCTTCCCAGATGAGAAACATCGATAAGAAGACTATCGAGGGGACAGGCATCCCCGGGCTGGAATTGATGGAGAAAGCCGGAAAGGGCACTGCCCAGGTGGCCAAAAGGATGCTAAGAGAACCTGATGGCAAGGCGGTAGCCATTTTCTGCGGAAGGGGCAACAACGGTGGTGATGGCTTTGTAGTGGGAAGATACCTTGCTCAATGGGGCGCCCAGATTCAGATTTTACTGACCGCAAAGAGAAGCGACGTCAAGGGAGATGCCAGAACAAACCTGGAGAAGGCTGTGGATTTGGATTTGCCCATTGTGGAGATCCTGAATGAAGAAGAGATTCCTTCCCAAATAAAAGCTGACCTGATCGTGGACGCACTCTTCGGCACCGGCTTTGCCGGTGAGATAACCGGCTACATGAAAGATATCATTGAAAAGATCAACTCGTCTGGCATACCTGTTCTCTCCGTGGACGTTCCCTCCGGTCTTCACGCCGATACCGGTCAGTACACCGGACCCTGCGTTAAGGCAGACCGAACCGCCACCATGGCCCTGCCCAAGATCGGACACTTCGTGTTTCCCGGTAAAGCTTTGTCTGGTAAGGTATCCGTAGTTGATATCGGCGTCCCGCAGCATGTGGTGGACGAAGAGGACATCAACCTGAACCTTATCGCCAGAGAAGAGGTCAGGGAGATGATTCCGCGACGGCCGGGTGATGCGTACAAGGGAAACTGCGGCAGGGTGGTTTTGGTTGCCGGATCTACTGGTCTGACAGGAGCTGCGGTTTTGGCTTCTCTATCCTGTCTGAAGGCCGGCGCGGGAATGGCAATTTTAGGCACCCCCAAGACCCTGAATCCGATTATGGAGATGAAGATGACCGAGGTGATGACTCATCCCCTGCCGGATGTGAGAAAGAAGGGAGCTTTGGCCTTGAGAGGTTTGGGGGAGATACGGGAGCTATTGAAATGGGGAGATTGCTGCGCTGTCGGTCCGGGTCTGGGGCAGCACTTTGAGACCATCGAGCTGGTCCAAAGACTGGTGAGCAAACTAAAGATGCCCGCCGTGATCGATGCGGACGGGCTAAACGCCCTGGCTAAGAACGTGTCGATAATAAAGGAGTGCGAGGCGCCCTTGATTCTGACTCCGCATATCGGTGAGCTTTCCAGACTGAATGGAGTGCCGATTTCAGAAATTGCGAAGGACAAGATAAAGTATGCTTCCGAGTTCGCCAAAGAGTACAACTGCGTGCTGGTTCTCAAAGGCGCGCCTACCTTCATCTCCGAACCTGGAGGACAAACCTATGTCAATCCCACCGGCAACGCGGGCATGGCAACCGCCGGCTCAGGAGACGTTTTGACCGGCATCATCGTTGGGCTTCTGGCCCAGAAGCTGATGCTCGAAAAGGATAAAGACGCAAAAGAGATCGTGCTGGAGGCAGCCTGTGCAGGCGTTTATGTTCACGGCCTTACCGGAGATCTGGCGAAAGAGGAAAAGGGAGAGATGGGTATGATTGCCGGGGACATGATGGAGAAGACTCCAGCAGCGTTGTTGAGAACTGTCAGCGGATAAAACGGATGAAACGGATAACAACACGACCAGCATTCCGTTCAATCCGTCCGGACGGACGCCCCCGGGCGGGCCCGTCTGGGCGTCTGGGCGCTGAATCCGTTGACAGCCCGAAAGAACTCAGCAAAAGCGTATCTTACTGCAAACGGAGGGGAAAAAAGTGCGGGCTGAGACTGCTAAGACGATTAAGGCGATTTCAAAGAAAATCTTCCCAAAACTGGTAAAGCTACGACGAGAGTTTCATCAGTACCCTGAATTATCTTTCCATGAATTCAAAACCTCTGAGAGGGTGGCGAAAGAGCTGCGAAAGCTCCGGATCACGGTCAAAACGGGTATTGCCAAGACAGGAGTAGTTGGAGTTCTGACCGGAAGAAAAAGTGGAAAGACGGTCGCCCTGCGGGCGGACATGGACGCTCTCCCAATCGAGGAACAAACGGGTTTTCCATACAAGTCAAGAAACAAAGGGGTGATGCATGCCTGCGGGCATGATGTGCATATGGCGTGTGCGATTGGCGCCGCTATCATTCTTTCAGAAATAAAGAGAGATTTAGACGGCAACGTGAAATTTATATTTCAACCCAGTGAAGAGGTTATCCCCGGAGGCGCCAAACCGATGATTCAGGCCGGAGTCTTAAAGAACCCAAACGTCTCCGGCATATTCGGACTGCACTGCGAACCAGGAATTCCCGTGGGCAAGATTGGCGTGAAAGATGGCCCCTTCATGGCTCAGGTGGATGATTTCGACATAACCATATCAGGCAGCAGCGGACATGGCGCCAGACCCCACCAGGGAGTGGATGCCATAGTCGTCGCCTCGCAGGTGATTCAAGCTTTGCAGACCATCCCCTCCCGTAAGATAGATCCCGTGGAGCCGGTGGTGGTGAGTGTAGGCAAAATTGAGGGGGGAACTGCACGTAATATTATATGTGACAGGGTGATGCTAAAGGGCACGGCCCGGAGCCTGAGCAGGGAGGTAGCACGAAAGATCCCGGCTCTTCTTAAGAGTGTAACATCCGGGGTAACCAAAAGCGCTGGCGCATCCTTTGAGTTGACCTATTCTCCTGGCTATCCCGTGCTGGTAAACCACCCCGAGGCCACAGATTTAGCCCGGGGCACCATCGCCAGAATCTTCGGGAAGCAGGCCGTATTCGAGATCAAGAAACCGGAGATGGGCGCCGAGGATTTTGCGTACTTCCTGCAGAAGGTTCCCGGTACGTTTTTGAGGCTGGGAATAAGAAACCCGAAGAAGGGTGCCGTCTATCCCTGGCATCATCCTAAGTTCATCGTGGATGAGGATGCCATAAAGATGGGAACTGCTGTCCTGGCAGGGGTGGCTTTAGACTTCTTGAACCGTTAGTTGAAAAGGTTGAGGTTAAGCTTCGGAACATCAATAAGTTGGGAGTGAGAGTGTCGGAACAATATCAGAACACGGGCAGAGCTTCTCTGCTCGGCATAATAGCCTCTCTTCTATGCACCTTGATCCTGTCAACCCCTGTCCATGCCAAAGGGAAGTACCTGGAGGGAGACTGGGTCAGCTATTCGGTGTTTCGATACGTCACCTCCATTGCCTACGATTTCGATCAGGTGTATTTCGGAACCACGGGAGGGGTAACCCGCTACGATCGATTCAACCACCACTGGGATCCACCACTCACCACCAGCGACGGCCTGCCGGACAACTGGATAAGGAACATAGCTTACGATCCCGCCACCGACGAAATCTGGGCAGATACCTATGGGGGTGCGGCATACTATCATGAGGTTCTGGGCCAATGGTCCTGGGAATATGAGTTTCCCAAGCATCTGTCGAGAAGCGACACCTCCAATTTTGCTTTGCCCGACCTTTTCACCGACTTCGGCCCCACCACTGCAGGCAGCGATTGGGTGATGGATGAGAATCTGGATAGATATCCCATCAGCAATTACCTAAGAGGGGATTTTGACGACGAGCTGTGGGTCGGCACCTGGGGATTGAATGCGGGCAAGGCATCCCTGCGTCGTCTGGAATTGAAGATGCTCAGGTACGGATTGTATGACAAAGACGTCAAGGCCATACTCATCGACGGAGACAAAGTTTGGTTCGGCGGTACCGGGGTGTTGAGGCCTTCCAGCGGCATCACCAGATACGACCGGAAAAGCGAAACCTGGGACTACTTCTCCGTCGAACAAGTCCCCTTCCTGACAAGCAACCAGGTCTACGCCATGGAAGTAGACAGCCTCCATGTCTGGTTCGGTACGGAAAGAGGCTTAGCCCTCATGAAAAAGAAGGACGCGACCTGGAGATCTCACAACACCTTCAAGGGCCTGCCCAACGATGAGGTCACCGCACTGGAATCGGACGGAAGGTACCTCTGGATCGGCACCAGAGAGGGATTGGCAGTTTATGATCCGGCACACGACTCACTGGCGGCCATAAAAGACCGATTGATCAAGGACTTGTATATCTATTCCATACTTGCAGATTCTTTCTACGTCTGGGTGGGTACAGAGCACGGAGTGTATACCCTGGATAAGGAAAAGAAAACCTGGTATAGATTCGCAACGCCGGATGGTCTCCTAACCGGCGAGGTGAGATCCATCGCCCGATGGACCAGTCAAAATATCTCAAGCGGAAGAGAGGAAATTTGGTTCGGAACCGACATGGGAATTTTGGGATACAGCCCGGTGAGCGATGAGAGAAGAGTCTATGACAACAGGATGAACTTCCCTGAGGTAGACGTGGTCAAGCTTGTCTGTGATAAGAAAAACGTTTGGGTGGCAACCAGGGACGGGGTGTGGAAACTGAACCGAGTTACCGACATCTGGGTCAAATATACCACCGAGGACGGGCTTCTGGACAACGACGTGCAGGATCTGGTCTTAGACGGAGATCATATCTGGTTTGGCACGCCGCAGGGAGCGACCAGATTCTTCTGGAACAACCCCAGTCTGCGAGAATGAAGGATTTCTGACCAGAACCTAACTTAAGTTAGGTTCTGGTTTCTTTCCTTCGCAGCAGACATCTTTTATCTTTAGGAAATATAGAGAAGGCAATCATGACGCCTCACACTAACCGAACCGGAGCCAAACTCAAGCATGTGGGTGAATTTGGCTTAATCAACCTGATAAGAAAAGGTGTTTTTTCCTCTGACAAACGGGTCCCGGTCAACATCGGTGACGATGCTGCAATCATAAAATCTTCCCCTGGGCGGTTCTTGGTCTTCACCACAGATACACTGGTGGAGAGGATTCACTTCGACCTGAGCTACTTCACCTTCGAGGAGGTGGGCTGGAAGGCCATGGTGGCAAACTTAAGCGACGTCGCCGCCATGGGAGGATTGCCCAAGTTTGCGTTGGTGACCATCGGCCTGCCCAAATCGATGCGGGTTCGGGATGTGCTCTCAATTTACAGCGGTATGTCCAAGATCGCCCGCAAATATGACTGCAAAATCATCGGCGGCGACACCACCCTCGTGCCGAAGGACCTCTTCGTCTCCATCGCCCTTCTGGGTGAAGTGGAGAAGAAGTATCTTGTGACCAGAAGCCAAGCGAAAAGAGGAGACTTAATCTGTGTCACCGGCGAATTGGGAGAGGCTCAGGCGGGGCTGGAATTTCTGAAAAAGTATGGCCGCAAGAAGCCTTCTCTTGTCCGAAAGCACTTAAAACCCGAACCGCGCATCAACCAAGCGAGGGCCCTGGTGAGGAGTCTGAAGATAAACTCCATGATAGACATAAGTGACGGGCTTTCCTCTGAGCTCTTTCATCTGGCGGAAGAAAGCCGGCTGGGCGCGGTCGTGCGTGAGAAAGATATACCCATATCGTCTGAGTGTCTGAAAGCAGTCTCCCTTTTCAAGAAGTCTCCGTTGGAATGGGCGCTCACCTCGGGGGAGGAATATGAGCTTCTGTTCACCGTCGACCGAAAGGACCACTCCAGGATCGACCTGGTCAAGAAGAAAGTAGATTTCTCCGTAATCGGCGAAATGGTGGAGAAAAGACTGGGAGTCAAGTTGATCCGGAAATCGGGAGAGTCAGGGAATCTGAGTGAAACGGGGTTCGTGCACTTTTGACCTCTCCTGTTGATCGTTGCACCGGGGGCGATCTCCAGGCAGAACGATCCAGGGTGAAAGAGACAGTTTGTGCTGTGGGCCGATTATTACATTCCCCCTTTCCTTTTCACCAGTCGTCCACGCTCGTGAAATATAATTTCCCAAGTGGCGTAATCGGCTTGACACGGGCTGAGTTTTTGATTATCTAAGGCTATGGTGGACGAAGCGCAGTGAGATAAAATGTGAGGTACCTTTAGGGAGGAGGTGGGGAAGGTATGGAGAGAGCTTTTCCTGACTGCAAGAAGTGTGGTGGAGGCGTGCTTCTACCCCTTTCAGACTACGGCCGGGATGGTGCCGCCATCACCTATAAGGCTTGGGTATGTTCCGATCCCCAGTGCGGTTTTTCCATTCGCATAGACAATGGGGAGATAAGCTTTGGCAAACCCATCGGCTTTTCCGACAAATAAGAATCCTTGAGTTGGCGTTTTCGAAAGTGGCGCGAAAAAGATCTGCGTTTCGTCCCCATTATTTTAGCGTGAGTTGAAAAATGTGGCGGATCATATTCCAGAGCTTCTGGTTCAAGCTGGCGGCCATCGTCATGGCTCTGCTTCTATGGCTTCACGTTGCCACCGACAAGGTATATGAGCACAGTCACATTTTTCCTCTGGAGATCTTGGACGTTCCGGAGGGCTTGATCTTAGCGGAACAGATACCCGATCAAATCGACATCAAAGTCCGGGGCAGAGGAAAGGCCCTTTTAAAACTCCTGCTGGCAGATAAAAAAAGCATCAAAATAGACGCCCAGAAGTTCAAGAGAGGGGAGACGGATTATTCCATAGAGCCCGAACAGGTGCCCATCCCGGAGGGATTGGAGCTCAGGGTCACCGGAATTCTTCCCTCCGAGAACTTAAAAGTGTGGCTTGACTACTCAATGGGAAAAAAGCTCAAAGTGCAGCCTGAGGTCAAAGTAGTGTCGGCAGAGGGGTTTGAGAAGGTGGGTGAACTGCATTACAATCCCAAAGAGGTGACGATCTCGGGTCCGCGAATGTGGGTGAGGGATCTGAAAGTAATTAGCACCCAGGAAATAGTCATAGAGGACGCAGACGAGCCCGTTTCCGATCAGGTTGATCTGGTTCTGCCCGAAGGTTACAATCTGGCTCTGTCCTCACTGAAGATTAATTTCTCGCAAAATGTCGAAAGAACCTTGGAGAGAGAAATCTCACGTCTGCCGGTGGAATTAACCAACGTTCCGAAACGAAGAGAGATTACCATTCAACCGGACAGCATAGACGTGACCATCTCCGGTGCCGAGAGTTTGGTGCAGGAGACAGGAGCAGAACAAATAAGAGTGACCGTTAACTGCACTGACGTAAAGAGAAATGAGACGGTGATGCTTCCGGTTCAGGTCAAGCTGCCGCCGGAAGTTAACCTAAACCGGGCCCAGCCGGACTCGGTCGAAGCGTCCATGAAGTAAGCCTGGTGCACGCTAGACTTGAATGCGGCTTCATGTTGACTGGCATGTGCATAAACGTATTCGATAAATCTAATCAAAGTAGCCAGAGCCTCCATCTCCCCGGCTAAAATTCGCGCCCGATGAGGGATTCTCTTGGCGTGCTAATCCTCCAGTGAAACAGAATCGATAAGAGGAATATGTTGATCCTGGGCATCGAGACCTCCTGTGACGAGACCGCTGCCGGCGTGGTCAAAGACGGCGGCAAGATTCTGTCCAACGTGGTCTACTCGCAGATGGTGCATAACAAGTATGGAGGTGTGGTTCCGGAGCTGGCCTCTCGAGAGCACATCAGGACCTTAGTTCCGGTCGTCAACGAAGCGCTGGATCAGGCCAAGACTTCCCTGGAAGAGATAAACGGGGTGGCGGTTACCTATGGACCGGGACTTGTGGGTTCCCTTTTGATAGGACTATCCTTCGCCAAGGCTCTCTCCTACTCTCTGGGGGTTCCCCTCATCGGGATCAATCACATAGAGGGCCACATCTTCGCTGACTTTCTGGAACATCAAAAAATCTCCCCTCCTTTCGTCTGCCTGGTAATCTCCGGAGGTCATTCCAACTTAGTATATGTCGCCGGCAAGGGGAATTATGAGCTTATGGGCCAAACCCGGGACGATGCGGCCGGAGAGGCGTTCGACAAAGTGGCGAAGGTTTTGAATTTGGGGTATCCGGGCGGGCCGGCGATCGATGAGGTCTCGCCGCAAGGCAAGTTCGACTTCTTCAAGTTTCCCCGGGCTTACTTAGAAGAGGGGAGTTTTGATTTTTCCTTCAGCGGTCTGAAAACGGCGGTGGCCATTTACGTCTCCAGGCTGTCCGAGGAAGAGCTGGAAAATCACAGGATCGACGTCGCCGCCAGCTTTCAGGAGGCGGTGGTCGACGTTCTGGTGGAGAAGGGAATCAAGGCGTGTCTGGCAAAGAACACCACCAGGATCGCACTGGCCGGTGGCGTAGCCAGAAACAGACGCCTGCGGAAAAGACTTAAGGAGGAAGCCGAAAAACAACGCCTCGAGGTGTTCTTCCCTTCTCCCATTCTCTGCACGGACAATGCCGCTATGATTGCGGCGGCCGGGGATTTTCGCCTCTCCAGGGGAGAAATATCTGCGCTTGATCTCAACGCTGTTCCCTATGCATCGCTTAACCCCGTCGAGTGATTCTAATCTAACACATCGTGTTTTTGTGTACTCAACCAGCTTCCTAGTGGCGGAGAGAAAGGCGTGAGTTGAGTCTGGACTATGACCCAAGCTAAGAATCGGGAGGGCAGGCCAGCTAGCTCTCCAAGCTTCCATGATAAATATGTCAGTCACAACATCGCATAATCAGCGATTTCCTATGGGATCACCTCTTGCCAGCCGATAGAGAATTGATTTGGTTCTCGGAAACTCGGATCCTATTTATAGACTTCTTTCTGAGAGAGCAACCAAAGGGCTTGACAAAATCCCGATTCGCATTATGATATATATGTGAGAATTGGGAGACTACCAACATGCCTGCTGGTAACGATCATCGGGCTTCTCTTGCCCGCCTGTTCAGGTTTTACACAGTCCCCCTTCGCCACCAGTGCATTGGATTCTCCATATGCTTTCTCGGATTCCACCCGTATCCCCAGAAACGGCATTTTGAGACATCCCGGGTTTTTTGAGGGATCAGCCCCTGCGGCGCGGTTGTCGCTGCTTAGTCCGCCCGATCGTTACACTAACCAAGCCCTTGCGGGGGGGGAACAAAATCGCCTCACTAACACCCACGGCCGGACGCGAGTCAACTATAAGAGGGCATCGGTCCTTTGCACGGCCAACGCCGGCGCCATATTCTTCGGTTTCAAGGGGGCCATGGCTTCGTGGGGGGAATCCAAAGGCAGCTTCCATTTCAAGAACGACTGGAACGGAGACAAGCTGAAGCAGACGGACGAACTGAGCCATTTCCTGTGGGGATATAAGATGACCCAGTTTCTTTTCAGCGCTTACCGCTGGTCCGGTTTTTCCACAGAGGCCAGCCATGCCATATCCGTTTTTCAGACGGCCTTCGTCCTAACCATGGTCGAGTATCCCATAGATGCATATAATCCCCAGCAGGGTTTGGGCATTTCCGATCTGGCTTTCGATTATGCGGGCATAGGTCTGGCCGACGTGAAGCAACGTTTTAGTGGGCCTGAGGATTTCGATTTCAAGCTAAGCTGGAAGAGGAATATCTTCCTGGCCAGTCAACCCATGTTTGCGCAGACCCATGAGGAGTTTGACAACTTCATCTACTGGTTCACTTACAGGACAAAGTTATTCCTGCCGCAAAAGATCGTTTGCCTGGGCTTAGGCTACAGCGCCACTCGCCGGGCAGGGGAGCCGAAAAGGCAATTCTTCGCGGGGATTGGATTATCCTTGCCGGACCTTTTCGCCCTGTCTGGAAAAAAGCTCGAAAGACATGCTAAGTTTCTGGAGCTCTTTTATCCTAACCTCCGCCTGGAACTGTAATCCACGGTGAACAGAGCCCTCCGACTTTCGTGATCGCCAACCTTATATTCACATGAACAAATCACGACCGGTGCAGGATCGGCAGAGGTTTCTTCGATAATGTTCGGAGACCAGCGGTCCAAAAAAGATCCTCCACCTACTTGGCTGAAACAGGTTCAATGATCGACCCAGCAGTTCGGGAATCTGCTCACGTTTGGCCGTGCGCAAAAGAAGCACAGTCGAACGCTCAACCCTCTTTAGTTTCCGCCGATAGAGTTTCTGTAAGCGTATCAACCAAAGGGGCTTTTAGTTCTTTGACTTCCCATCACTTCTCTTGGATGAACCGAAATCGCATTTGAAGGGGGCACATGAGCAGCAAGGTTAAAGAAAGGGGTTCCTCCGTAAGGAGCGCCAATTCAGATTCAATCCCCAGTGACGAGAATGGTCCGGGCAAGAGAATGAAGTCGCCTGTCCGATCTTCGACCACGGCGGAAACCGAAGATGGAAGGTCATCGCATCGGAGCATACCTCGCCTTCTGGTGGTGGATGATGAAGAGTATATCTGCGAAGTGATACGAGAGATGCTATTAAGTGAAGGGTATCACATCCAAGCCATGAGTGATCCCCAGAAGGCTTTGGATTTCGTCAAACGTCAGCCGGTAGACTTAGTCTTGACGGATTTAATAATGGGCAAGATATCCGGAGTGGACGTGCTGGAACAAACCATGAGGTTTCATCCGGATGCCGTGTTGATTCTGATGACCGGACAACCCACCATAGAGAATGCCGTGACGGTGCTGAAATCGGGCGCCTACGATTATCTGGTTAAGCCTTTCTCCATGGATACCCTCAAGGCGGTGATCAAGCGAGGACTGGAGAAACAGAGACTCTACCGGGAAAACATACATTTGAAAGAGGCGGTATCTCTTCATAAGATAAGCGAAGCCATGGGCTCCACCATCCGGTTGGACTTCCTTCTGAATCTGATCCTGGAGACTGCCATAAAGGAGTTGGAAGCGGACATGGCCTCCGTCGCTCTCCTGGATGAAAAGGCCAAACGATGGGTTCCTAAAGCCTCACTGGGAGTTCCGCCCGAGATGCTCAGAAGCGGGCTTCTTGCCGGACAGGACAACGTCTCCAGGTGGGTCATGAAGCACGGCCGCCCGCGTGTTTTTGACAAGGATGAGATAGGCGAGCGCTTCCTCTCCAGTTATCTAAAAAAGAATATCCGATCGGTCATCGTTCATCCCCTGATGGCAAAGGGAAAGGTCATCGGAATTCTGATCCTGATCAGAACCAGGGAGCAGATGTCTCCGTTTACCACGGGCCAGCTCCACTCTCTCTCCATCATCGCTTCCAAGGCGGCCTCGGCCATCGAAAACTCGAGACTGTACGAGGAGTTGAAGGAATCCTACCTGCAAACCTTGACCGCCCTGGCCAATGCGGTGGAGGCACGGGACATATACACCCGGGGACATACCGAAAGGGTGTGTTACATGGCGGAATTCCTGGCACGGCAGCTGAAGTGGAGTGAGGAGAAACTCTGGGAGGTCAAGATGGGTGGGATCCTGCACGACATCGGAAAGATAGGCGTGCCCGACGCCATCTTGAACAAAGCCCAGACGTTGACTGACGAGGAATTCGAGATCATGAAGCAACATCCCATCTGTGGGGCCAAGATACTGGAGGGGATACCCTTCATGGCGCCGGCAATCCCTTACGTCCTGTATCACCATGAGAGGTTCGACGGCAAGGGATACCCTTACGGTTTGAAAAACGATCAGATCCCTCTTCAGGGACGATTGATGTCTGTGGTAGACACCTTTGACGCCATGACCAGTGACAGACCATACAGAAAAGCCAAAAGCTTTAAGATGACCTTAAAGGAGATCAAGGACTGCGCCAGGACCCAGTTCGATCCTCACATCGCCGGGGTATTTCTGGATGCATGGGAAAAAGGACTGATCGATAAAAAAAGGCTCAAGGTGAAGAGACTATCGTAAAATTCTGCGACTCCGACTCCTATCGGGACATATACGCCCTTGTTCTTTATTTGCGCTTTAATTTTTGCACCGCGGTGGTTTTTCTCAAATAACTGGAGTAAGGATTTTCGTATTAGAGCGGTAAGTATCAATGAGTTCCCCTATCATCCACCAGGAAGAATAACCGGGTCTGTTCATTTCTGGGAAAAATTTTTGAAGGTTTTGAGAATATTGTTGACAGAGCGAGAGAAAGTCGTATATTAGTTCACTCTGTTTTTCCAGTTCTTTTCGGAAACTACAAAAATCTCTTCATCGCTTCCGGTTTCATCGGCGGGCAGACGACTGCTGAGGTGTTGGCGGGGGAGGATGTGAGCAGGGTTTCCAAAGGGGCACAACAAAACCAGAACTCAAATAAGGAGCTGTGATGAAGAAAGCAGTAGACAAGGTGGATTATGATATCAGCGGGCTTAGAACGGTTGCAACATTCCCCTTCGTGGATGGGCTTCGTTTCCCTCTGGTCGGGCAGACGGTACTGATTGGTTCGGTAAACAAGGAGGGTGCTCCCAGCTTAGGAGTCCAGAGTTCAATCTCGATTTTCTCCTCCCAACCTGCCATTGTAGGTTTCGGCTGCAAAGTGAATAATGGGATAGCCAAGAACATCCTGTCCACCGGTGAATTTGTGATCAACATCCCCGGTGCGGATCTCGCCAAAAAAATCTGGAAGATCGTCGAGGTGGTGCCGACCGGGGAGAAGGAGATCCAGGAACTGGGATTAACCCCGGTGAAATCGGTCAAGCTCACCACCCCTCGCATCGCCGAGTGCAAGGCGCACCTCGAGTGTTCGCTGGATTGGACCAAAAAGTACGGCGACGAGATGGTGATATTCGGAAGGGTGCTTTTGGCATCCGTGGACAGGGAGGTGGTGGAGGCGGAGCTGTCGGAAAGATACAAACAGCTAAAGCTGTTCGCCCAGCTCGACAACGGGCTCTACGGGGTGATCAAGGAAGCGAAGCAAGTTCCTGCCAAGTAATGTCCATTTGTTCCCTCCCTATGGGAAAGGGCCGTACAATACCCAATTAGCCAACTCTTTGTACGAGTTCTTGCCCCGATCATCAAATCCTGTTCGTTTGCCCGCTTACGCTTGGAGGATTATTGCACTCAAAGAGTTCTCCGTGAGACACCGGGCAACCATTGAGCGATTCTCTTTTTTTGTCTTCGGAGAGAGAGCCGATTTTTACGGATGGAAATGGTTGTATATATTTTCCGCCACCCTTTTGTTGATCCCCTGAAGGCTCACCAACTCCTCTGAGTTTGCCTCTCTGATTTTGGCCACGGAGCCAAAATGTTTAAGCAAGCTTGCCCTCCTTGCCGGTCCCACGCCCGGAATCTGATCCAGCTCGGAGCGTATGATTCTTTTCTTTCTTAGTTTTCGGTGATACTCAACCGCGAAGCGATGCGCCTCGTCCCTTATCTTCTTGAGAAGCTTCAAAGAAGCAGAACCCTTTGGAATCATCAAGGGGTCAGATCTTTGCGGCAAAAAGACCTCGTCTAATCTTTTTGCCAAAGCCACCACATCCTGCTTCTCCATGCCCAAGCCGCTCAGAGCATAAAGGGCAGCTGAGAGCTGACCTTTCCCACCGTCGATCAAGACTAAGTCCGGAAATCCCTTTTTCTCCTGGGCCAGACCGGCAAAATACCTGCACACCACCTCTGCCATCATGGCGAAGTCGTCCTGTCCCTCCACGCTCCTGATTTTGAATCTCCGGTATCGGCCCTTCTTGGGGCGGCCATCTTCGAAGAACACCAGGGATCCCACGGCATCCGCAGGTCCCAAGTTGGATATGTCGAATGCCGCTATTTTTCGCGGGGGGCCGGATAGGTACAGGTCTTTTTTCAATGCCTCCACGGCGGGCGGAACTTTCTTTTTCTCTTCCGATCTCTGAAGCAGAAGTTCATCCAACGAGAGCCGGGCATTATAGCCCGCCATCTCCAAAAGCCTGACCTTCTCCCCCCTCCGGGGGACGATGATTCTCACCCGTCCCTCTCTCCTTGAGTGCAGCCAATTCTCGATCATCTGCTGATCATCGATCGCTGAGGGGAGAATGATCTCGGGCGGAATCACTGAGGAGTGCATGTAGTATTGCCTCAGGAAGTTGGACAGGATCTCGGAGTCCGCACTCTCCTTCAGTCCGACAAGGTGGAAGTTCTGTCTTCCAGTCAAGACTCCCTCCCTTATCTGCAGGGCAACCACCGAGATATCCTTTCCGTCGCGGGCGAAGGCGACGATATCGCGGTCCGGTTGCTCCACACCTGCCACCTTCTGCTTTTCGGTTACGCTTTCTAATGCTCTGAGCTGGTCTCTGGCCTGAGCCGCCCTCTCGAACTCCTCCCGGGCAGAATACTCGCTCATCCTTTCCTTCAGATGCTCCATCAGCAAGCTGTTTTTCCCCGAGAGAAAGAGCAGGACGTCCTTGGTAATCTCACCGTACTCATCCGGCGAAACCTTCCCCTCACACGGCCCTATACACCGATTGATATGATAATCCAAACAGAGCTTGATCTTTCTGGAGGAGGGAAGTGCATAGTTACAGCTTCGAATGGGGAAGACCTTCCTCAGCATCTTAAGAGTATTCCGCATGGCCTTTACGTTGGTGTGGGGCCCGAAATATTTGGCCCTGTCTTTTTTCACCCTTCTCACCACCAGCACCCTGGGGAATGGTTCGTCGGTTACCTTCAGATAGGGATACCTTTTGTCATCCTTTAAGTTCACATTGTACCGGGGCTTGTGCTGCTTAATTAGGTTAGCCTCCAGGATCAAGGCCTCCATCTCCGAGTCGGTGGCCAGGACGTCAAAATCCGATATCTTTGAGATCAGCGCGGATATCTTGGGATGATGGGGAGAGGTGTGGTGGAAGTACGCCCGTACTCTGTTTCTTAACGACTTCGCTTTCCCCACGTAGATTATCCTTCCCGATGCGTCCTTCATCAAGTAGACTCCAGGCTTGGCAGGAAGGTTTTTGAGCTTGGTCTTTAGGTTCATGGGCTATTGATAAACGGCCTCCGAAAGGCGCATCGGCCGGAGGTGGTCAATCCAAAGAGGGGAGCAATACGAGACAGGCTAAGGGATAACTCTTCTGGCGCCCCTGTATCTTTTCCTGTAGTAATTCTCGTCCAGAGATGATACGATCACGCCGGAGCTTTTGGCGGAGTGCACGAACTGCCCTTCGCCGATGTAGATCCCCACGTGGGAGACGGAAAACCAGCCGTCAGAGAAGAAAACCAAATCTCCGTATGCAAGATCATCTTGATCCACCTGCTTTACCAGTTGGTAGAGCTTCTTGGTGGAACGAGGGAGGCTGAAGCTGGCATATTTTCTGTAGACCTGCGCCACCAGCCCGGAGCAATCCATTCCGGATTTGGTGTCACCGCCGTATTGGTAAGGCACTCCTAGGAACGATTCGATTATCCTGCCCATCTTAGCCTTATCGATCTTGCCTTTGCCTTTCTCCGCGGACCGCTCTTCCGCTATATCCCGGCTTTTTCTCTCCTCAGGCGTCGCCGAGGTGAAGCGGGGCTGAGGGCCGCAGCCCACCAAGATTAAACCAACCAACACAGCTAAAAAACAATATTCAGAAAGTCTCTTGGTGAATATGGTAGAAAGGGGCTTGGGGCTTGGGACTGGTGAAATGCCTGCTTTGCTGTGCGAATTGTTCATTTTATTTGCACCCTTTTGATTAATCCTCTGGTCATCTTGCCTATTGCATCCATCTCTAACAAGGATTGATTCAATTTCTCTTCTTCTAAATAACCTAATTTCCCGGCAATAACCAGTTGGGTCTCAAGTTCAGCCAAAGAACCCAAAGCCACATACAGAGATTGTCTGAATTCCTTCGTGTGCTGCCTGCTGTGACCTTCAGCGATGTTAGAAGGTATTGAGAGTGCTGCGCGCCGAACCTGATCGACCAGCGCGTAAGTCTCAGATTTGGGAAACCCCTTTGTGAGCATGTAAATGCTTGTGACTAACTCTACGCCTCTCTTCCAAATCTCTAAATCCTTATAACTTCTTATCATCTCATCCCTTACCAGCTACTAACCCATAGTCCCCAGTCCCTATTCCCTGATTTTAACAACTATCATGGTCAAATCGTCTTCCTGGTGCGAAACCCCGGTAAACTTCTTTACCGCGTCATAGATATTTTTCTGAATCTGGCTGGCACCAAGCTGGTGTGAATCGCCTATCACCTGCTTCAATCTCCTGGTTCCGAATTCCTCCTCCTTATCATTTTTTGCTTCGGTCACTCCATCGGTATAGAATACTATGATCTCCCCGGGATTGATCCCTAACGGTCTTTCTTCGTACTTCGAATTCTCGAACATCCCCAGGGCCATTCCGCCTTCGGTAAGATACTTCATCTCACCGTCGGCTCGCCTTAAGATAGGCGCATTGTGTCCGGCATTGGAGAAAGTGAATATCCTGTTTTTCGGATCCAGAACCCCGTAGACCGCTGTCACGTAAATGTCCGAAGCCGTGCTCTCGAAAAGAAGATTGTTCACCTTAGCCATGATGCTTCTGATGGCATAGTTGTTCCTTATCTCGGCTATCAGGCCGGCTCTGACCGAGGCCATGATCAGGGCGGCAGGTATGCCCTTTCCGGAGACGTCTGCGATGACGATCCCGATCTGATTCTCGATTATGGGAATGAAATCATAGTAATCCCCACCCACCTCCTCTGACGGAATGTTTATGCCGGAGATGTCAAATCCTGGAAGCCGAGGCTTCGCCCGGGGGAGAAAGCTCTGCTGGATTCTCTTGGCGATGGAAAGCTCTTCCTCCAATTTCCTCTTTTTCAGAATCTCCTCGTGCTGGCGTGCTCTCTCCAAGGAGATGGCAGCTAAGCTGGCGAAAGCCTCCAAAAGCTCTAAATCGTCATGGGTGTATGCATTCGGTTCGTCGCTCTCCAGGCTGAAAACGCCTATTATTCTGTTCTGGGACACTATCGGCACCACCATCCCTGACTTAGTCTCCACCTTAGCCTCGATGTAACGAGAATCCTCTTTGACGTCGGGGACGATCAGGCTCTCCTTAGTCTTGGCCGCCCAACCAGCAAGTCCTTCTCCGATCTTAAGTTGCAGATCCGGCTCCAGCGCGGGGGCAAACCCTCTGGCTTTGATATGCTCGATTTCCCCCTTCTCTCTGTCTATCAGAAAAATCACCACCGCGTCATACCGGACCACCTTCAACAGGGAATCCAGAATAAGCTCCAGAAGTTCGTTCAGATTCAGAGTTGAGCTCAGTGATTTCTCCACCTCCAGCAAAGTCTCGGTCTCCAGGGTTTTCTTCTTCAGTTTGCTGAAGAGATAAGAGTTGTCCAGGGCGATTGCGATCTGGTCGGCCAACGAGGAAAACACCTCTAAGTCCTCCTGGTCGAACTCCTTTCCGTTCATCTTATTCAGGACGGTCACCACGCCGATCAACCTCCCCCTCCTCAGGAGAGGAATACAGATCAGAGAGTTAATGGAAAACCCTATTCGCTCCTCCAGCTCAGGGCAGTAGCGGGGATCTTCCTTAACCCGGTTGGATATAACCGGCTGAATATGCTCTGCCACCCATCCGGCGATTCCCTCTCCCATCTTGAGCTCCAGCCTTTTCTTTCCCTCCGCCTTTTCCTCAGGCGAGACGTGAAGCCTCAGCTTCCCGCTCTTCTCGTCGATGAGCAAAAGCGAGCTGGCCTGAGCCTCCATGATCCGGGTAGAGAGATTCAAAACCAGATCCAGAAGCTCGTCTAAATCCAAAGTTGAATTTAACAGCTTGGACGTCTCAACAAAAAGCTCATTCTTGGAATGGCGAAAAGCTCGTTTGATCGTCATTCTTCCTCGCACCGGTTTGAATAAACATATCACATACGGATGAGGCGGTCAACATGTTTTTGCGAAGCTCACCTTAGGATCATTGTAGCGGGGAAATGCGTCCACCGCAAGTCCTCGGACCTGCACGCCTCCGTCTCCATGCATCCGAGACTGCCGACGCTCGGAGATCGCCTATGACCGGACGCTTCTCCTTGCCAGCCACCGAGAACCAGCTTCTTTTGTGCCAGCTTTATCTGTCCGGCCTGGATATGCCGCACTGATCAGTCTGCCGCCATCCATATTTTCAACTCTTCGAGGGCGGCGGACCGTCCTTTGGCCAAAACAAAACCGCAGGTTATTTTTCAAAACCTGCGGGTCATTATCTCTTAAGCTTGCCATAGCAAGCCGGAATTTATTTAGCTTACCTATTTGGACTCTTCCGAGCCGGCGTCTTTTGGCTCTGCCCCTTGTTCCTCCTGGATTTCTTCTGCTTTCCCTTCAGGCTCTTCCTTCTGCTCAACCTCGGCGGCTTCTGCCTCAGCCTTTTCTTTCTTCTTCGCTTTCGGCTTGGCTTCTTTTGCCTCTGCCGGCTTGGCCTTCTTCTGGGCTTTCCGCTTCTTCCCTTTCTTCTCCTCCTTAGCCGGTTTCTCCAACAGGAGCTCAACTACCGCTACCGGGGCACCGTCACCCCTTCTCGGCCCCAGCTTCGAAACTCTGGTATAGCCGCCCTCTCTGTCTGCGAATTTGGGCGCAATCTCGTCGAACAGTTTCTTGACCAGCTTTCGATCCTTGATCACGTCATATACCTGGCGATGAGCGTGAAGGTCTCCCCTCTTGGCCAGAGTTATCAACTTCTCGGCCAGCTTTCTCAACTCCTTGGCCTTTGTCTCCGTGGTCTTGATCACCTGATAGGTTAACAGGGAAGCGGCCATGTTGGCCAGCATCGCCTTTCTGTGGCTTTTAGTCCTTCCCAGCTTCTTCACCCTTTTTGCATGTCTCATCGTAGCAAATCCAACCTTTCACCTGCCCTTTGGAACCCCCGAAGCGCCGTCGGTTAATTCTCAGCCTTTTATAAGGCCGCTTTTACGTCTCTTTTTCAGGTTCTTTGTACTTGGACACGTCCATGCCAAATTGAAGTCCCAGTTCGTTCAAGATGGTGTTCAACTCCGTCAAAGACTTCCTGCCGAAGTTGCGATACTTCAGCATCTCCGCTTCCGTCTTCTGGGCTAAATCCTCCAGCTTCTGAATGTTGGCAGCTCTCAGGCAGTTTGACGATCTTACCGAGAGTTCCAACTCGTCCACCCTGGTGCCCAACAGATTGCGGATCCTCAAAGTCTCCTCATCCACCTCCTCCTCTTCCGCTACCTCCAACTCCTCCTCCAGCTTGATGAAGAGCTGCAAATGATCCTTCAGAATCTTGGAGGCGAAGCAGAGAGCATCCTCAGGCGTTATGCTTCCGTCAGTCCAGATCTCCATGATCAGGCGGTCGTAATCGGTGCGCTGTCCTACCCGGGTGTTCTCCACGTCGAAATTGACCTTTTGAACCGGGGAAAACATGGAGTCCAAAAAGATGGTCCCCACCGGAGCGTCCGTCTTCTTATTCTGCTCGGCCGGCACGTAACTTCTCCCCACCGCGGTGTCTATCTCCATCCTGAATTTTGTGTTCTCCGTTATCTTCACCAGATGCATATCCGGGTCCAGGACTTCGATTTCGCCGTCAGTCTGTATGTCCTTGGCGGAAAAGCTTCCCTTCTTGCTGGTCTCCAGGACCAGGGTCTTGGGCTCGTCACCGTTGAGCCTCAACCTCAATCTTTTGATGTTGAGCACTATCTCGGTGACGTCCTCGTACACTCCGGGGATTGTGGAGAATTCTTGCACGACGTCGTCGATGCGCAATGCAACCGGGGCGAATCCCTGAATGGATGAGAGAAGGGTTCGGCGAAGAGCGTTCCCCAGGCTTATGCCAAATCCTCGCTCCAGCGGCTCCACCACAAATTTGGTGTACCTATCGGTCAGGGTGGTTTCCTCCACCTTGACTTCTTTGGGCATCTGCAAACTCTTCCATTTCATCCCTCAAATCCTCCTTTCAAGGAGAAGAAATCTCTTATGAACACAGTTTGGCCCGCTTAGTCTATCTCTCCTTTCCTTACGTTCCCACTGGATCTTAGACCCAAACCCTCAGCGCGCTACTTGGAGTAAAGCTCAACCACCAGTTGCTCCTGAACCAGAAGAGGAATATCCGTTCTCTTGGGATACTCCAGAAGCTCACCGCGCAGAAGCGCTTTGTCCAGGCTCAGATAGGGAAGATCTCCTGCTCGTCCTTCTCTTAAGGCCTGGTGAATTATGTCCAACTTCTTGCTTTTCTCGTGCACGGCCATCACATCGCCCGGCTTCACCTGGTAGGAGGGGATGCTTACCATTCTTTCGTTGACCATAAAATGGCGATGCAGCACTAACTGGCGGGCAGCCTTTCTGGAGGGGGCAAAACCCAGCCGGTATGTCAGATTGTCCAGCCGGCATTCCAGCATCCTCAGGAGGTTTGCGCCGGTTACGCCCTTCTGTTTGGCGGCATGGTGGAAGTAGTTCCTGAACTGTTTTTCCAGTATTCCGTAAATACGCCGCAACTTCTGTTTCTCCCTGAGCCTGAGGGCGTACTCCGATCCCCTCCTTCTCATGGTTCGCCCACGCTGTCCCGGAGAATAAGCCCGCCTCTCGAAAGCGCACTTATCGCCGTGGCAGCGACTTCCCTTCAGGAAGAGCTTTTCTCCTTCGCGTCTGCAGAGCTTGCACTGCGCATCTTTATATCTTGCCATCTATCCTCTCCGTATGGTTACTCTCGATTCTGCCATTCCTCATTCGGTCTGAAGGGAAGGAGCAGTGCTCCAGTCCCTTTCTCGACATGCCGGTCCGTCTAGACTCTCCTTCTCTTGGGGGCACGGCAACCGTTATGAGGAATGGGGGTGACGTCTCTTATGGCGGTGATCTCGATGCCGGCCGCCTGCAAGGATCGAATTGCCGCTTCTCTTCCCGATCCGGGGCCCTTCACCCACACCTCTGCCTTTCTCACTCCGCGATCCCGGGCTTCCCTGGCAACCGCCTGAGCGGCTAATTGCGCTGCAAAGGGAGTGCTTTTTCTTGATCCCTTGAAGCCCAGTCTGCCTCCGGTAGACCAGCAGATTAAATTCCCTTTGGTGTCGGTGATGCTGATGATGGTGTTATTGAAGGTTGCCTTTATGTGGGCTACCGCATGGGAGTCTACCACACCATGTTTCTTCTTGGTCTTTTTCTTGGAAGTTTCCGCCAACTTGCTCCTCCTTGATCATTACACTTAAGTGTCAGAGTTCAAACGACCCGACAGCATCTCAAAGGTCAGTCTCTTTTGCTTCTCTTGGATCCGATAGTCCTCTTGGGACCTTTTCTGGTTCGGGCATTGGTCTTGGTTCTCTGTCCTCGCACCGGCAGTCCTCTCCTGTGTCTCAATCCGCGATAGGAGCCGATGTCGATTAGCCTCTTGATGTTCATGGAAACCTCTCCCCGCAGGGCTCCTTCCACCTTGTAATCCGACTCAATCGCCGAACGCAGTTTGGTCACGTCCTCCTCGGCCAGTTTATTCACCCGGGTATCGGGGTTCACCCCGGTGGAGGCCAAAATCTTCTTAGAGGAGGATGGACCTATCCCGAAAATATAGGTCAAACCTATCTCTATCCGTTTGTCTTTGGGCAGATCGACTCCCGCAATTCTTGCCAACTCTTACCTCCGCTTCTTCTATCCTTGTCTCTGCTTATGGCGAGGATTCTTGCAGATCACCCGCAATATCCCCTTCCTCTTTACGATCCTGCACTTCTCACATCTAACCTTAATCGACGATCGAACCTTCATTTTATTTTCCCTTCACTTAATCACAACTTCGCCGTCTCTTCGGTCGTCCAGTCTTTGCAGCCTGTCCCTGAATCGGTTGATCCCACCAGGCCCTAAAGATCATTTGTATCGGTACACTATCCGTCCTCTGCTTAAGTCGTAAGGGGAAAGCTCCACTGTAACCCTATCGCCGGGAAGGATTCGAATAAAGTGCATTCTCATTTTTCCGGAGATGTGCGCCAGCACCCGGTGTCCGTTCTCCAGCTCCACCCTGAACAGGGCATTGGGCAACGGCTCAATCACCTTTCCTTCGACCTGAATGGTTTCCTCTTTTGGCATTCAATCCACCTGCCTTAAGGTATTTACGGATCCTGGGTTAAAATCTCTGCTCCATTCTCGGTAACCGCCACGGTGTGCTCAAAATGAGCGGAGAGAGAGCCATCGCGGGTTACGATGGTCCAGTGATCATCTCTGGTATCTATCTCCCAGGACCCCGCATTTACCATGGGCTCTATGGCAAACACCATCCCTTTCTTCAGCACCACGCCCTGCCCCGGTTCGCCGAAATTGGGGATCTGCGGCTCCTCGTGCATCTTCTTTCCGATACCATGCCCAACCAAGTCCCTCACCACCGAAAAACCGTTCCGCTCAACGAAAGATTGAATGGCATGCGATACATCCGAAAGACGCCTTCCCTCCTTCACCAAATCAAGTGCATGTTCTAAAGCCTCCCGGGTGACGTCGATTAGCTTCCGCGATCTCTCGGGGATTTCTCCAACCGAATAGGTACGGGCCGCATCCGCGTAATAACCATCCTTTAAAACTCCGACGTCCACCGAGACGATCTGTCCCTGCTCCAGGGCCCTTTCTCCCGGAATTCCATGCACCACCTCTTCATCTATCGACACGCAGATAGACGAGGGAAACCCTCGATATCCTTTGAATGCGGGATATGCTCCTTGTCCTCTGATGAAATCCTCCGCCAGCCGGTTCAGTTCCTTGGTTTTCGTTCCGGGACGAATCCTCTCTTCCACCAGCTTCAATGCCTGTGCCAGTATCTTCCCGTTACTCCTTATTATCTCTATCTCTCTTTCTGTTTTCAACTCTATCATGTGCAAAACGCCTTCTTGAACTTGAGTCCTTTGCGCTACTTGGCCTCCAGCATCCGGAGAACTTCTTTCAGCACCACCTCCGGCTCCGGTTCGGCATCCAGTCGAATCAGCTTCCCCTGACCGTCGTAGTATTTCTCAATGGGCATGGTCTGTTCCCGGTACACTTCAAGGCGTTTGGTAATCACCTCTTCCTTATCGTCCTCTCTTTGAAAGAGCTTCCCTCCACACAGATCACACGTGTTAACCTTCTCCGGAGGCTTGGTATAGAGATTGAAGTCGGCGCCGCACGCCGAACAGATTCGTCTCCCTCCCAATCTCCTTATCACCGTCTGCTCCGACACCTCGAATTTCAGTGCAAAATCTATCGCCTTCTTTGACTCAGCCAGCACCTGCTCCAACCTTTCTGCCTGGACTACAGTGCGGGGAAATCCATCCAGTATGAAACCTTTGTCACACTCCTGCCGGTCGACTCTCTTTTCCATCATCATCAGGATGATCCCGTCTGGAACCAGCTCTCCCTTCTCCATAAACGGCCGGGCTTGCTCGCCCAACTGACTCTTCCGTCTTACCTCCCCCCTCAGGATATCTCCCGGGGAGAAGCGAGGGATTCTCAACTCAGAAGTCAGAAGCCCGGCTAAAGTTCCCTTACCCGAGCCGGGAACCCCCAACAATATCAGATTCATATCCTCTTTCTACATTCTCCCTCTTATTCTCCCTTTCTTCATAAATCCATCATAGTGCCTCATCAGAAGATGAGATTCGATCTGCTGAAGCGTATCTAAGGCAACGCCCACCACGATCAACAGACCGGTACCCCCGAAGTAGAACTCCACACCCATTCCCCTCATCATAAAGTAGGGAAGTACGGCGATCAGGGCGAAGAACGTGGCTCCCGGCAGGGTTATCCGGGTGAGAACCCGGTCGATATACTCGCTGGTTCTTTTTCCCGGCCGGATTCCGGGTATGAAGCCGCCATATTTCCTCATGTTGTCCGCCAGATCCACCGGGTTGAAGACGATGGCGGTATAAAAGTAAGCGAAGAAGATGATCAAAAGCCCGAACATGAGCGAATACAGAATGGTCCCCGGCTGAAACCACAACGAGAAGTTCTGCATGAAGTCGTTGTTGGGAAAAAAGGAGGAGAGGGTGCTGGGCGCGAACATGATCGACTGGGCGAATATTATGGGGATTATGCCGGCGGTGTTGACCGACAGGGGGATGTGGGTCGATTGTCCCCCGTACATCTTTCGCCCGACCACCCTTTTGGCATACTGCACCGGTATCTTCCTCTGAGCCCGGGTGACCAAAACGATGGCGGCGATCACCGCTACCATCAAACCGACTAAGAAAACCTCGGAGAAAAAGTTCCTCTGCCCCAGAAAAAGCATCCTCACCTCGTCTACCACCCCGCTGGGCAGGCGGGCGATGACCCCGATCATGATGATCAGCGAGATTCCGTTTCCGATTCCCCTTTCGGTGATCTGCTCGCCCAGCCACATGATGAAGATGGTCCCGCAGGTAAAGGTGATCATGGTCAACAGCTTAAAGCCTATACCGGGATTGGGAACCACGAATATTCCCGGAGAGGGCTGAAGGCTTTCTAAAAACACTGCGGTTCCCAGGGCCTGCATGGCGGCGATCATAACCGTACCATAACGGGTATACTGGGTGATCTTTCTCCTTCCCTCCTCCCCCTCCTTCTGCAGCTTCTGGAAATACGGGATTACGGCCCCCAAAAGCTGCATGATAATTGAAGCGGAGATATATGGCATTATGCCCAGGGAGAAGATGGTCGCCTTCTGAAAGGCCCCTCCCACGAACATGTCATACAGGCCGAAAAGCGAGCCCTTCATTCCGCGGAAAAACTCTCCTAAAGCTTGGGCGTCGATGCCCGGGGTGGGCACGTGACCCCCAATGCGATAAACCACCAGGATGGCCAAGGTAAAGAGGATTCTCTTCCGGAGCTCCGGAATCTTGAAGATGCTTCCTATGGTACTCAGCATTTAACTACCTCGATCTTGCCACCGGCCGCCTCAATCTTCTCCTTGGCCTTCTTGCTGAAAGCGCTTGCTTGCACCAGGGCGGCTCCTTTCATCTCTCCGTCACCTAAGATCTTCACCGGTAGGTCCGCTTTTTTGATCAAACCCATCTCCTCCAACCTTTGTGGAGAAAGCAGGTTTTCTGCGGAAACCTCGCTCTTGCCAAGGGCTCTTGATAGGGCGGACAGATTCACGATCTGAAACTCTTTTCTGAATACGTTGGTGAATCCTCTCTTGGGAACCCGTCTCTGAAGGGGCATCTGTCCCCCTTCGAACCAGGATCTCCGCTTGGATCCCGAGCGGGAGAGTTGCCCTTTATGTCCCCGGGTGGAGGTCTTTCCGTGACCCGATCCTGGTCCTCTCCCTACTCTCTTTCTTTTCTTCCCCGACCCGGGGGGAGCAGGAAGATTCCCGATCCTAACCCTTTTCGTTCTTGCAGTTGTTCTCGTCAAACTACACCTCTTCCACTTTGACCAGGTGCTTCACCTTTTGGATCATCCCTCTTATCGCGGGGTTATCCTCGTGCTCCACGCTCTGGTGAAGCCTCTTAATCCCCAGAGCCCTCACCATCTGCTTCTGCTCTTTCACGCGCCCGATGGCGCTTCTGATCTGCGTTATCCTTAACCTGCCAGCCATTTTTTTGAATCTCCGGTGAAAGAATCTCCTTGCTGAGTTTCTTTAAAGAACCTATCGACCTTCAGAAAATCGACTCCAAAAAAAGCGTCATCTGTTTTGCCGGAGCGCTGTGATTTCCGTTCCTGTTACGATCCCTTCTATATTTAAGGCGAGCGCTTTAGCTCTTTGACTCCGTCTCTCTCAACCGAGCTTTCTGCTGAAGTATCCCCAGACTCATAAGACCGTTGACCGTGGCCTTGACCACGTTATGGGGATTGGAGGAACCCAAAGATTTGGTGAGCACGTCCTGAATCCCTGCTGCCTCCAGAACCGCTCGCACCGGACCGCCGGCGATTACCCCGGTGCCCGGCGAGGCTGGCTTGAGAAGAACTCTGGCCGCCCCAAATCTCCCTACGACCGGGTGTGGAATGGTTCCATCCACCGTGGGAACCGACATCATGTTTTTCTTGGCCGCCTCCGTGCCCTTGGAGATGGCCAGGGAGACCTCCCTGGCTTTTCCCAGCCCCACCCCCACCTTTCCCTTCCGGTCTCCAACCGAAACCAAGGCGGTAAAGGAGAATCGCCTACCTCCCTTGACTACCTTGGCCACTCGATTGACGTAGATGACCTTCTCCGCAAACTCCAAAGCCTGTTGCTCGTTAAATCTTGCCAAAAATCACCTCTTTCTCAAAAACCGTGCTGTTTTTTCATCACCATGGCAGTCTTCTTCCAGCGCAAAACCGCCGCCCATGACCCATGCTGAACTCAGAACCCCAATCCTCCCTCTCTGACTCCTTCAGCAAGAGATTTGACCCTTCCATGGTACGGATATCGGTTCCGGTCGAACACCACACGACTTATCCCTTTCTCCTTTGCCTTTTGAGCCAGACGCAGTCCAACCTTCTTGCTCACCGAGGATTTGGAATCCTCCGGTTTGATTTGGGATCTGACCTCCGCGGCAAGGCTGGATATCCCGGTCAAGGTTCGTCCACCCTGATCATCCACCAACTGAGCGTATATCTGCCTTAGGCTTCTGTAGACACACAGTCGGGGTCTCTCCGGGGTTCCGAATATCTTCTTCCTCACTCTTTTTCGACGCCTGGTCAGTCTATTCTTCCGTTGTCTCTCCTGTCTAAGCATGCCTTTCTCCGTCAGTGAAACTATAGCAGCAACGTCTTAGGTCGCCGTCTTACCGGCTTTCTTTCGTACAATCTCTCCTTCATACCGTATTCCCTTGCCCTTATAAGGCTCAGGTGGTCGGAAGGATCTAATTTTGGCCGCCACCAATCCTACCAGCTGCTTGTCTATCCCGGAGACCTTGATCTTATTGGGCCCATCCAGCTCTACTTTGATGCCCTCGGGCAGGCTCAACAGCACCGGATGTGACAAACCCAGGAGAAGGTTGAGTTTTTTTCCCGATAATGCGGCCTTATATCCGATCCCCTGAATCTCAAGGGACTTCTCATATCCGGTGGTCACACCAATCACCATGTTGGCGATCAGCGAGCGGGTCAACCCGTGAAGCGACTTGTGAAACTTGTTGTCCGAGGGCCGGTTGACCACCAACTCGTTCCCGGCCAGCTCCACCGTCATGGATGGATGGATCATCTGGCTCAACTCCCCTTTAGGCCCGGTCACCGTAATACGGCTCCCCTCAATTTTGGCCGAGACCTCTCCGGGAATAGGTATTGGGTTCTTCCCAACTCTGCTCATTGTCTCCTTTCGACCGCGCTGAAGAATGGCTGCTTAAAGGATCACCAGACCTTCAGAAGGACTTCTCCTCCCACCTGGGCCTCGCGGGCCTGACGATGGGTCAGGATGCCCTTGGAGGTTGAGAGGATGGTCAGCCCTACCTCCCTTCTCATCCTACCTAAGTCCTTCTGGCCCGCGTAGATCCTCAAGCTGGGCTTGCTTATTCGGCGAAGCCCGGTGATGAAGCTCCTGTTCTCGTGATCGTATTTTAAGAAGATGCGCAGGAGGTTCTGCTTGTTATCCTCCACCTCCACTAGGTTCTGTATGAAGTTGTGCTCCAGAAGCAGTCGGGCGATGCTCCTCTTGATCTTGGAGGAGGGTATGTCCACCTTCTTGTGTTTCGCCCTGCATGCATTCCTTATTCTGGTCAACAAATCAGCCAGAGGATCGGTACTCTTCATGAACGGGTCCTTCCCAATTTCTTAGAGACGGTTAAAATCCTGACTTCCAGGGCTTGCCTCATTTCACCAGCTGGCCTTCACCACGCCGGGGATCTCCCCTTTCAGCGCCAGCTCTCTGAAGCAGATGCGGCACAATCCAAAATCCCGCATATATCCCCGGGGTCTTCCGCAGCGACTGCATCTGTTATGCCTGCGCACCGGGAACTTGGGCTTCCTTTTGGATTTCTCTATCAAACAGGTCTTGGCCAAATGTTCTCCTAAAATAGCTTAAAGATTCTCAGTCTATAACTCCTATCCCCTGAACGGCACTCCCAGATTCTTCAACAGCTCGAATCCCTCCTCGTCTGTTCTAGCGGTGGTGACGATGGTGACGTTCATTCCCATGACCTTTTCCACCTTATCGTAGTCTATCTCCGGGAAGATTATCTGTTCCGTAATTCCCAGGTTATAATTTCCTCTACCATCGAAGGAGTTGGGCGAGGTCCCCCGGAAATCGCGGATTCGCGGGATGGCTATGTTCACCAGTCGATCAAAGAACTCGTACATTCTCCTCTGGCGCAAGGTGACCGCACAGCCGATGGGCATACCTGCCCTGAGCTTGAAGTTGGAGATCGCCCTTTTGGCCCGGCGGACCACCGGCCTCTGCCCGGTTATGGCGGCCAGATCGGCCGAGATGGCATCCAGAAGTTTAACGTTCTGGATGGCCTCTCCCACCCCCACGTTGACCACGATCTTCTCCAGCCTGGGCACCTGCATCACGTTCTGGTACCCGAACCTCTTCATCAGAACGGGCACCGTCTCCTTCTCGTATTTCTCTTTTATTCGCGGTATGGCCATGTCTTTTTCTCTTCTTTCCTGCGATTACAAATCTTAATCGAAAGAATCTCCAAGGAATTTGACCTGCTTTATACCAACTCTCCGCACTTTCGGCAAATTCTGACTTTGTTTCGCTCTCCGCCCGCCTCCCCTTCCAGAATCTTATGGGCCACCTTGGTGGGGGAGGAGCACTTGGGACAGAAAAGCATGAGATTGGAGACGTGCACCGTCCCCTCCTTCTCGATTATGCCGCCTTTTTGAGCTCTCTGAGTTTGCCGGGTGTGCCGCTTGATGAAGTTCACTCCTTCCACGATGACCCGACTCTTGTCCGGAAAAACCTTGAGCACCTTCCCGGTCTTTCCTTTGTCGTCTCCGGCAACAACTAAGACTGTATCACCTTTCTTAATTTTCATCTCATCATCCGTTCAGGTCCTTTCAGTGCCTCTTAGCCAGCAAACGAAAAGAGCGTCAGGCTGCCAGCCTCAAGCTTTAGAGCACCTCCGGAGCTAAGGATACTATCTTCATGAAGTGTTTTTCTCTCAATTCTCGCGCCACCGGCCCAAATATCCTGGTACCTCTGGGCTCGTTGAGTTCGTTTATGATCACGGCCGCATTATCAGAGAACCTGATGTATGATCCGTCCTTTCGTCTGGTCTCGCGGGTGGTCCTGACCACCACTGCCCGGCAGACGTCTGATTTTTTGACGGTTCCGCCGGGGATGGCATCCTTGACCGTTACCACGATCACGTCGCCTACCCGGGCATACCTTCTTTTAGTTCCTCCCAGCACCCGGAAACACATCACCTTCTTCGCGCCGGAGTTGTCAGCAACAACTAAGGTCGAATACTCTCTGATCATCTCTGGTTATCCCTTCGCCGGCTCAGCGGACAGCTGACCTTCCTGCTCATTTGGCCTTCTCCAAAACCTGCACCAGCCTCCACCTTTTGAGTTTGGAGAGCGGTCGGGACTCCATCACCTTTACCTTGTCGCCAATCGTGCATTCGTTCTTACCGTCGTGAGCATAAAGCTTGGAGGTTCTCCGGATGATCTTCTCGTACCTGGGATGCCGGAAACGTCTCTCCACTGCCACCACGATGGTCTTATCCATCCGGTTCGAGACCACCCAACCCTCCCTCATCTTGCGCTTGTTCCTCTCCACTGTCTCCTACTCCTGTTTCTGCTCAGTGGAGCTGGTTTTCTTCTCCACCTGGGCTAACGGGCGGATATTCGACTCGTCCTCTTTTAGAATGGTATTTATCCGCGCCAGTTCCCTTCTCAGCGCCCTCAACCTCAGGGGATTGTCCAGCTCCTTGCTGGCCTTCTGCAACCTCAGATTGAACTGCTCCTCCTCCAACTCCGATTTTCTCTGGAGGAGCTCCTCTCGGGTCCGCTCTCGCATCTGTTCTTTTTTCATGTCCTTGTACGACGTTCCTTCTAAGACTTCTATATAGAAGCTCTGGTTACGAATTTCGTCTTTATGGGAAGCTTGGCCGATGCCAGATCCAGCGCCTCTCGGGCAAGTCCTTGAGTGACGCCTTCCAGTTCAAACAGAATCCTTCCCGGCTTCACCACAGCCACCCAGTGATCGGGAGCACCTTTGCCCTTTCCCATTCGAGTCTCGGCAGGCTTGACCGTGACCGGCTTATGGGGAAATATGCGAATCCACACCTTGCCTCCCCTCTTAATATGCCGGGTGACGGCCACTCGGGCCGCCTCGATCTGCCTGTTTGTTAGCCAGGCCGGCTCCAAGGCTTTTATACCGAATTCCCCGAAGTTTATCTCGGATCCCCGGTAAGCCTTGCCCCTTCTCCTGCCGCGCTGCTGCTTGCGATACTTAACTCTCTTGGGCATCAACATAGAACATGCTCCAGTTCAATCGGTTCTTCCGCAGTTAATCTTCTTTCTTGGACTTCCTCCGACGTCTCTTCCTCTCCCCCTTTTTCCCCCGCCCTTCAGCCAATCGCGCTTCTCTGGATGGTTTTCTTTCCGGGGCTTCCTCCCTGGGGGGAATCTCCTCTTTCGATGCCAGAACCTCTCCTTTGAAGATCCACACTTTCACCCCGATGCACCCATAAGTCGTGTGGGCAGTGGCGGTGGCGTAATCGATATCAGCACGAAGGGTATGCAGCGGGACTCTCCCCTCCATGTATTTTTCCGTGCGGGCTATCTCCGCACCGCCCAATCTTCCTCCACAGGAGATCTTTATTCCCTGAGACCCTGATTTCATCGCGGAGGTGATGGACTTCTTCATGGCCCTCCTGAAGGAGACCCTTCCCTCCAATTGCTTGGCGATGCTGCCCGCTACCAGCTTGGCGGAAAGCTCAGGTTTCTTCACCTCTATGATGTTGATGGCCACTTCCTTCTTGGTGATCAGCTGGAGTTCCTCCTTTAGCTTATCCACCTCCGCCCCTTTCCTTCCGATCACGATCCCCGGCCTGGCAGTATGAATGTCTAAAGTAACCTTTCGAGGGGCCCTGACGATGTCCACCGCCGATATCCCGGCGTGTTCCAGCCTCTTCTCGGTATATCTCCGGATCATCAGGTCCTCTTGGAGAAGATCAGAGAACTTCTTGTCGGAGAACCATCTCGAACTCCAGGTTTTAATGATACCTAGCCTGAATCCTACAGGGTGGGTCTTCTGTCCCAACTACGCCTCCTTACTTCTCGGTTTTCGTTTGTCGGTTGCGAAGCTTGTATCGAGATTCGTCGTCGAAACTCGAGCTTCGATACGAGCCTCGTTACCGCTAAACGAGTTTTGAGTATCCTAATTTACTTAACCTTCAGATTCCTCCTCTTTACCATCGGTGACCACTATGGTGATATGGTTGGTCCTTTTCCTTATTCTGTATGCTCTCCCCATCCCCATGGCTCTGATTCTCTTCATGATGGGGCCGCCGTCGACCAATATACTGCTTATCCTGAGGTCCTCCGCCTTGAGTTTCGCGGTTCCTTCCACGCTCAGGGCATTGGCGGTGGCGGACTTCAAAACCTTCTCCAAGACCAAAGCGGCCGCCTTGGGAGTGAAGGTGAGGATATTCAGCGCATCTTCCACGTTCTTTCCCCTGACCAGATCCGCCACCCTTCTCACCTTCCGGGCCGACCCTCTAACGAATCTTGCTCTGGCTTTGGCTTCCATGATCTTTTCCTAAAAGAGGTCTAAAAGCTCGCGCTCACTCTCTTGTTATTAGCAGACTTACTTCAAAGAGGTGGATCTCTCCGTGATCCTTCCGGAGTGACCCCGGAAGATCCTGGTGGGAGCGAACTCTCCCAGCTTATGTCCCACCATGTTCTCCGAGATATAAACCGGAATGAACTTGTTGCCGTTGTGAACGGCTATTGTATGTCCCACGAAATCCGGGGTTATGGTGGACCGCCTGGACCAGGTCTTGATTACCCTTTTCTCTCGCGACTCGTTCATCGCCTCAACCTTCTTGGAAAGATGCTCATCCACGAAGGGGCCCTTCTTTAAAGACCTTGACATCCTCTGATCCACCTCCAGTGCGCTTTTTCGGTTAATCTCAGGGGCTCTTTCTTTCTCAGCCTTGAACCTACTTTTTCCTCTTCTTGACGATCAGCTTATCCGATGGCTTCTTCTTCCTGGTCTTCAAACCCTTGGTGATCTTCCCCCAGGGGGTGCATGGATGTCTGCCGCCGGACGATCTTCCCTCTCCTCCTCCCATGGGGTGATCCACCGGGTTCATTGCCACTCCCCTCACCTTGGGCCTCCTCCCCAGCCATCTGGTCTTACCGGCCTTTCCGTAGCTTATGTTCTCATGATCCAGATTTCCCACCTGTCCGATGGTGGCATAACACTCCAGCCTTACCAGCCGCACTTCTCCGGAGGGAAGCCGCACGTGGCCGAATTCTCCCTCCTTGGCCACCAGCTGGGCATAGGTTCCTGCTCCCCTGGCAATCTGGGCGCCTTTTCCTCTCTTCAACTCCACGTTGTGGATCATGGTTCCCTGGGGGATCTTCCCCAAGGGCATGGCGTTTCCCGGTCTTATCTCCGCGTTCTCGCCCGCCGTCAGGACGTTTCCCACCTTCAAATCCAGGGGAGCTATGATGTATCTTTTTTCCCCGTCCGCGTAATGCAGAAGTGCTATGCGGGCAGAGCGGTTGGGATCATATTCGATGGTGGCCACCTTTGCCGGGATGTTCAGCTTGTCTCTTCTGAAATCCAGGATCCTCAAAAACCTCTTGCTACCTCCGCCCCGGTGTCGGCAGGTAATCCTTCCCTGGTTGTTCCGGCCGCCGCGCTTTTTCAAAGGAACCAAAAGCGACTTCTCCGGAGTGGTGCGGGTTATCTCCTCAAAGGTCGAAACGGTTCTGAATCTCGAAGATGGTGTAATCGGTTTGAACGACTTTATGGGCATATCGTTTTACCTATAGAAAACTAAGAATCTCTTTTTAAAAGGCATCGCCGCTAACTCTGGCTGACTTCGCTTACACGTTCTCGAAAAGTTCTATGGTTTCCCCTTTTTTCAGCTGGACCACGGCCTTTTTCCAATCTGGTCGTCTTCCTTCAAATCTTCCCATTCTTTTGGGCTTACCGTGCATCCTCATGGTGGTCACATCCTCCACCCTGACCTTGAAAAGCTCCTCCACTGCATTCCTTATCTGGAGCTTGTTTGCCTCAATGTCCACCCGGAAGACGTACTTATTCTGGTCCGCACGCAGATTCGAGTTCTTCTCCGATACCAGGGGCATTATTATAACCTGTCTCGCCTCCTTCATGCGGCGAACACCTCCGTCAAGCTGTCCAGGGCCTTCCTGGTCATAATCAAAAAATCGCAGATGAGAAGATCATAAGGATTGACCAGACGGGCCCTTTTATGTACCAGATTTTTCAGGTTTCTCACAGACCTTTCCAGATTCTCGTCTTTTCCTTCGGAAAGGAAAAGGATTTTTGACCCGCCGGTTCCTATCTTGTCGAACAATTCAGCCATAATCTTGGTCTTAGGAGCCTCCAGGCTGATCCCTTCGACGATCTTTACCCTGTTCTCGGAGGCTACGGACGAGAGCGCCGAGATCAGTGCTTTGCGCTTCATCTTCCTGGGGATCTCAACGTGATGGTCGCCCGGCCTGGGAGGGAAGGCTCTTCCTCCACCCACCCAGAGAGGAGAGGTGTTGGATCCCGCTCGAGCACGCCCGGTCCCCTTCTGCCGCCAGGGCTTGGCGCCTCCTCCTCTCACCTCCATCCGGGTCTTCTTCTTCACCGTGCCCTGCCTCTGGTTGGCCTGATAGGCCTTCACGTACTGGTGAATGGATGGGAGATGCGGAGTCTGCCCGAAAAGCTCCTCCTTTAGAGCCAACGTGTCTTTTTCGTTTCCTTCCTGATCAAATACCACCGCGCTGAGCATAACCTTCCTTTAGACTGAAGATTTTCTTATGGTCAAATATGAATTCCTCTTGCCCGGAACCGCTCCTTTGAGCAGAAGCAGATTCTTCTCTGCGTCCACTCCCACGACCTCTAAATTCTTGATGGTCAACTTCTCCCCTCCCATCCTTCCTGGCATTTTTTGACCCTTGAACACGCGAGAGGGATAGGAGCTTCCACCTATCGAGCCCGGAGCCCTAAGACGGTCGGACTGTCCGTGGGTTTTTGGCCCTCCCCGAAACTTGTATCTTCTCACCACACCCTGAAAGCCCAATCCCTTGGAGATGCCGGTGACACTGACCTTCTCACCCACGGAAAAGAGGTCGACCTTGAGTTCCTGTCCTGTCTTGAACTTGTCCGAATTCTCCGTTCTCATCTCCTTCAAGATCCTCTTGGGCTCCACCTTGGCCCTGGTGAAATGCCCCAGAAGAGGTTGGGTAAAGAGTTTCTTCCTTTTCTCCCCGAAGCCGAGTTGGATGGCATCATATCCTTCCCTCTCCTTGGTCTTGACTTGCACCACCGGGCAGGGTCCTGCCTCTATGACCGTTACGGCAATGGCTTGCCCCTCCTGGTTGAACACTCTGGTCATCCCGATCTTTTTTCCGACGATCCCTTCCATCCTTCAACTCCGAGAATCTGTGTACTGTGTACTGCGTACTGCAAACTGCCCTTTACACCTTTATCTCCACGTCCACTCCTGCGGGCAAATCCAGCTTCATCAGGGCATCCACGGTCTGAGGGGTGGACTCATAGATGTCTATCAGCCTCTTGTGGATGCGGGTCTCAAACTGCTCCCGGGATTTCTTGTCCACGTGAGGCGATCTCAAAACGGTATAGACTCTCCTCCTGGTGGGCATGGGAACGGGTCCGGTAACCTTCGCCCCGGTCCGGGTTGCGGTCCTCACGATCTCCCGGGCGGATTTGTCCAGGGATCTATAATCATATGCCTTAAGCCAGATTCTGATCTTCTGTCCGTTCATCCGGTAATCCTTCGCGCTCGATTTTGATTACGCCAATAAGCCTCAATTCTTTTGCTCAAAATCCGTACACCCAGTGAATTCACCACCGGCTTGAAGATTGGCTATTCTATCACCTCGCCCACCACGCCTGCGCCCACCGTGCGTCCTCCCTCCCGGATGGCAAAACGCAACTCCTTCTCCATGGCTATGGGGGTGATCAACTCAACCCCCATGGTGACGTTGTCCCCC
>JBARPX010000277.1:0-6688 GCA_049643405.1 Candidatus Zixiibacteriota bacterium | reverse complement strand
GCGAAGAATCTAATAATCCCAAAGAGTTACAGAATCGAGATTCTTCGGCTGACGCCTCAGAATGACATTATGACACACCCTTGAAACGGAGAGGGGGATATCGAAGATCTGTAGGACAGGGGGAGAGATGATTGCCCGAACACAGCAAAGGGCGGAGCTACGGTTCGACTTTGTTTACCGCCCTGAGGAATTCGAAGGGAAGCTCCGCCCCTACATTTTCCGTTCCCCCAGGGCGCAGCCCGGAAGTTATTCCGTAGGCGGGGATCTGCCTGTGGCATGACCAGCCCCGCGCTGGCTCAGATTGTGCATTACTCCCTACCATGCCACACAAACCTTCAACCTTTGATCGGACTGCACTAAACTTGGACTCGATAACTTCGTAAACCTTATCGGTGCTGTTGAGAAAACGGTTGACACCACGTTCCGTTTTCTTAGATTCAGGAATGAGCAAAGATATTTCGCGGCACTGACAAAGGAGCCTTATGGAATCAAATATCCGCTTTCCTTCGAGTAAGAAATTCAAATCCTTGTTTTGCCTATCCGTTCTTTTCGTTCTGTTTTTGCCTATTCTGTGTCTGTCTCAGGAGGAGGGACCTTTTGAATACCCAGCCGAGACTCCCAAGGTCGATCTGCGGACTCAAAACTTTCTGAAAAGCTTGCCGACCGATTCCTCCATAGCGGTGTGGATCTTTTTCACGGACAAGGGAATCGAATCCCCTGCGCAATACAGGGTTGCCGTAGACGAGGCCACTCGTAAGCTCTCTGAGAGATCATTGAAGAGAAGGATGTTAAGAGGCCGCAAGCCCTGGGTGGATTTTACTGATCTTCCGGTGAGAGAGCAGTATCTGAACCAGTTGGAGCATCTGGGCGCAAGGATACGAGTGGTTTCCAAATGGCTGAATGCAGCCTCGGTCTCGGCAAACAGCAGTCAGGTTGCCGGGATTGAAAGCCTCTCCTTCGTAAGAGCGGTCAAGAAAGTGGCCACCTTCAGGCGAAAAAAGCCTCAGGTGGAAGAGAAGCTCTTCAAGAAGCCGGGTGAGACTCCGGGCGGGCATGATCTGCCGTACGGTCTGTCGTATGCACAGTTAGCCCAGATTCACGTTCCGGAATTGCACAGGATAGGACTAAGTGGAACGGGCGTGCTGATAACGATCTTGGATACAGGCTTTTTTGTCGATCACCCAGCGTTCCAGCATATCCTGAACTCAGACAGATTGGTGGACACTCACGACTTCATCAACGGCGATGACGACGTGTGGGATGCTGATACTGGGCAAGGTGCGCACGGAACTTCGGTCCTTTCAGTGGTGGGGGGATTTGCTGAGGAGACTCTAATCGGGAGCGCCTTCGGTGCCCAGTTTGCCTTAGCCAAGACAGAGATTCAGTTGGAGGAAATCCAAATAGAAGAAGATTACTGGGTGGCAGGACTCGAGTGGGGGGAGGCTCTCGGGACGGACATCATCTCAAGCTCGCTGGGATACACCAAATGGTATACTTACCAGGATATGGACGGCAACACTGCTCTGTGTACCCGGGCGGCTGACTTGGCGGTTTCCAGGGGGGTAGTGGTGGTGAATGCCGTGGGGAACGAGAGAGATGACTTGTGGCATCACATGATCGCACCGGCTGATGGAGACAGCGTTATCGCCGTGGGCGCTGTCGATTCAGAGGGTACACTGGTCTACTTCAGTTCGGCTGGTCCTACCTATGACGGCAGAATTAAACCGGATGTGATGGCTATGGGAGTCGGAGTCTATGGTGCCACGATCCACGGTTACGACGGCAACCTGCGCGGCACATCCTTTGCCACACCTCTGGTAGCAGGAGTGTGTGCCCTGCTTCTGGAAGCTCATCCGGACTGGACTCCGGTTCAAGTGGGTAATGCTCTTCGCACCACGGCTGACCGGGCCGACAACCCGGATACGCTTTACGGCTGGGGGATTGTAAATGCAGCCAAGGCTAGCGGATCCGACTATCTGACGATCTCTCCGGAGGAGTTGTTCTTTGAAACCTTCTTTGGAGATACCCAATCTCAGAAATCACTCCTGGAGATTACCGATTTGCACGACGATGGGCTGCAATGGGGAGCTCATTCGG
Source organism: Candidatus Zixiibacteriota bacterium (assembly GCA_049643405.1). Classification (GTDB taxonomy): domain Bacteria; phylum Zixibacteria; class MSB-5A5; order MSB-5A5; family SM1-73; genus SM23-73-3. Next base: position 4,591 of record JBARPX010000277.1, on the reverse strand, counting down.
CCGCGGACTGGATAAGCATTTTCCCGGACACCGGGTTCACTCCCGAGCTAGTCTGGATTACGGTTGATCCCTCCTATCTGAGGGCTGGCACCAACACTGACTCGATAATAATCTCCGCTCAGTCCGCCGTAAACCCGTTGCAGAAAATCCCGGTTTTCTTCACCCTGCATCCAACTGTCGGGATTCTCGCATTTCCCAATCCGTTCAGCGACAGCCTGACCGTGATCGTTGAGACTGGAGGCTTCTTAAGTGGAGTTAATATCGCGGTTTTCACCACGGCAGGAGAATTGGTCTGCCGGTTCCCGGAAAGACCTGTGGAAGCTATTTACCAAGAAACCTGGGATGGAAGAAACGAGAGCGGGGAGGAGGTCGCCAGCGGAGTATACCTTCTCCATGTCGACATCGGCGGGCGGTCTGAGATCCATAAGGTGGCCAAAGTGAAATGATGTGCTCATCCCTGGCACTCGCATCGAAATATCCATTGACGAGATGACATAGAGGCGGGAATTCCCAGACGCCCGGACAGGCCCGTCTGGGGGTCTCCGTCATTCTGCCTCATCCTTTCACCGCCAAAACGATGACCTCCGATACAAAGAGGCAGAAGGCGTCAGAAACCTTACGAATTGGCCGTCGCTTGTTATCTTTTTCACAAATTTCCTTTGACTTCATTCCTTTTTATTTTAAATTTAGTTCAGGTTTAAGCGGAGGTGAAGCTTAAATGCCGAGATTGTTGCGAAGGATTCTTCAGAAGATATATGTTAAAGGACAAATTTAGTTTTTCAAAAGACCTTTCCAGATTTTTTCACTTTCGTTTTCCATTCGAAATTTGAATTCTATCAATGAAGGGAGAAAAGATGGCTTCATACCGATGTCCGAAGATCAAGACCAGATTGCCGGGTCCCAAGAGCAGAAAGTTGATTGCACGGGACGAGAGGTTCGTCTCCCAGTCTTACACCAGGGCCTACCCGGCGGTTCTCTCGCATGCCGAGGGTGCGTACATGTGGGACGTGGACGGAAACTGCTACATCGACTTTCATACCGGCATCGGCGTGTGCTCCACGGGAAATTGTCATCCAAAGGTGGTGCAGGCGATCAAAGAGCAGGCGGGAAAAGCGATACATATCCCCTCTGCCGACTTCTACAACGAGCCGGTGGGAAAGCTGGCCGAGAAGCTCTCCGAAATCGTTCCCGGAAAGGAGCGCAAAAGGACCTTTTTCTCCAATTCCGGAACTGAAGCGGTGGAGACCGGTTTCAAGCTGGCACGCTACAATCGAAAGAGACCCCGCACTATCGCCTTTATCAACGGATTTCACGGAAGGACCATGGGATCCTTGTCCTTGACCTGCAGCAAAGGGACCCAGAGAAGATACTTTGCTCCGCTGGTCCCGGAGGTGACACACGTCCCTTACGCTTACTGCTATCGCTGTCCTTTTAACTTAACTTATCCCAAATGTGACATCGCCTGCGTCAAGTTCATCGACGAGGAAATTCTGCAGAAGGTGGCCCCGGCAGAAGAGGTGGCGGCCATAGTGGTGGAACCTATTCAGGGTGAGGGAGGTTATGTAATTCCTCCCCCGGGGTATCTTCCCCGATTGAAAGCCCTGGCAGAGAAGTATGGAATACTGCTTATCATGGACGAGATTCAGTCGGGCATGGGAAAGACCGGAAAGATGTTTGCCATGGAACACTGGAACGTGACCGCGGATATCGTGGTCCTGGCTAAGGCGCTGGCCTCCGGAGTGCCTTTAGGAGCATGCGTGGCTTCCAGAAAACTCATGTCCTGGGAGCCGGGCGCCCATTCCACCACCTTTGGCGGAAATCCCATAGCTTGTGCTGCCAGCCTGGCGACCATCGAGCTAATAGAAAACGGGCTGATGCGGAACGCCGCCCGGATGGGCAAATACATAATGAGATATCTTGAAGGGATGATGAAACGATACTCGATCATTGGAGACGTTAGAGGAAAAGGTTTGATGATCGGAATCGAGTTCGTGAAGAACAGAAAGACCAAGGAGGCGGCGCCCGAGATGGCGGAACAGATAGCCTATGAGTGCTTCCGCAACGGGCTGATGCTCCTGACCTGCGGAAAGAGCGTCATTCGGTTTATACCTCCGTTGGTGATCGACCAGCACACGGTGGATCAGGCTCTGGAGATTTTCGAAAAAGTGGTCAAGAAATTTCAGAGCAAGAAAAGAAAGTAAAGCGGTCAACGGATTAAACGGATGAAGCGGATAAGGTCAGCGGATCAAACGGATCATGCAGATTTAAGGGATTTTGCTGCGGACGGCGGACTGTGGACTGAATTACATAATCAAAGGAGCATGAGTTGAGACTTTACGAATATGAAGCCAAGAAACTCTTCTCACAGGTTGGGATTCCTATAACTACAGGGGAGGTTGTACGGACAAAGGAGGAGGCGAAGGCTTTCGCCGAGAAACTGGGGAAGGCGGTGGTCTTGAAAGCTCAAATTCTCTCCGGCGGCAGGGGCAAGGCGGGTGGAGTGAAGTTTGCACAATCCCCGGAGGAAGCCGAGCAAAAAGCCAGTGAGCTTTTCGCATCCAGCATAAAAGGATTTCCCGTTGAGCGGATTCTGGTGGACGAGAAGTTGGATATCGAAAAGGAGTTCTACTTAGGCATCACCCTTGATCGGGTCAACTACAAGCTGGTGATGTTAGCCTGCTCCGAGGGTGGGGTGGAGATCGAGGAGATCGCCCGAAAGGACCCGGGCAAGATAAAGAAGATCAGCGTGGACGTGGATCAGAAATTCTATCCTTTCTGGGGCAACTCTGTCGCCGGGTGGCTTGGAGTAGAGGGGGAAGGTCTAAAAGTTGTTAGCAAGATAGCTGTCTCTTTATTTAAAGTCTTCAGGCAATTTGACGCCAAGCTGGTGGAGATCAACCCGCTGATTCTGACCAGGGAGGGAAAGTACGTTGCCGCCGACGCCCGCATGAGCGTGGACGACGATGCCCTGTTCCGGCACCCGGAGCTGGCTGAGATGGGAATCGAAAAAAGACACGAAGAGGGCGAGATGACGGAAAGGGAGAAGCTCGCCCGGGAGTGGGGAATTCCCTATCTGGACTTAGATGGCGACGTGGGCATGTTTCCCGGCGGTGCGGGGTTCGGCATAATGGGCAACGACTTCATCCACTACTTCGGCGGCAAGCCGGCAAACTTCATGGATTCCGGTGGCGGTCCCACCCCGGAGAGACTGGCCAAGATGCTCATACTCTTAGATGAGAATCCCAACGTCAAAGCCATCTTCGGCGCCAGATTCGGCGGCATATCCCGCTGCGACGATTTCGCCAAAGGCGTGGTGATGTTCCTTAAAGAACATGGACTTTCCAAGCCCATGGTCCTGCGCATGACCGGAAACGTGTGGCAGGAGGGGGTGAGAATCTTCAAGGAGGAGAAAGAGAAAAACCCGGAGATTTTCAAGAACATCGAGATTCACGGCATCGAAACCCCGATTGAGGAGATCTCGAAACGGGCCGTAGAACTGGCCAAGAAAGTATAACGCGTAGTGGCGGAGCTTGCTCCGCCTGTAGTTGTTTTGGCAATGTAGTTGCCTGATTCATCAGGCATGACAAGAGCTCGATGACCAGACGGTCCCGTATGGGAATCGAGCAACTACCTTGCCTCCTGCTTCAATTATCAACAAGTGTGTGTACCGCATGAAACGAAAGAGCAAGATCAAAGTCGCGGCTGCCCTCAGCCTGCGAGAAAAAGACTTTGAGGCGTTTCGTCGGGAAGTCTACTCCTCGAAGAGATTGAAGGAAAAAGTAGACTTGGTTCCTTCCTGGAGCAAGGAGCATCTCAAAGAGATCATACCGGATGCAGAGATTCTGGTCTGTTTCAGCGTTGAAAAGGGGACCTTTCTTGCGGCGAAGAAGCTAAAGTGGATTCAGGTGGCCTATGTTGGGGTGGACACATTCCTTTTCCCTGAACTGCTGAAAAGCAAGGTGCTCCTGACCAGTTCCAGGGGAATGCACGGAGATACGGTCTCGGATCACGCTATGGCAATGATCCTGTCATTTGCCAAGGGCCTGGTGCCGAGTTGGGCCTGTAAGAAACGCAAGAAATGGTGCCAGTTGGACATAATGAGGGAGAGGTTCGAGCCTCAAGAGAAGCTCCTGGGGATTGTGGGATACGGAACCATCGGAGAATCCCTTGCCCGCAAGGCGAAAGCTTTCGGCATGAAGGTGATGGCGACCAAGAATCGGGTGAAGAGGGGAGAGAAACTCAAGAATGTCGACAAGCTTCTCCCCAGTAGTAGGTTCCACGAGTTCCTGTGCACCGCGGATCTTGTCGTGCTGGCCGTTCCGCTCACCAAGGAAACTCACCACATGATCGGGAGAAGAGAGTTGGCTTGCATGAAAGAAAGCGCCATCCTGATCAATGTCGCCAGGGGCGGCGTCATCGACGAGAAAGCGTTAGTTGATGCTTTAGTGAAAAAGAAAATAGCCGGAGCCGGTTTGGACGTCTTCGAAGAGGAGCCTCTGAATCCAAAAAGTAAATTGTGGGATCTGGAGAACGTAATACTCACCCCGCACGTTGCGGGAAGCAAGCGGGATTACTATAAGAAGGTGGGGGA
>JBARPX010000276.1:0-1835 GCA_049643405.1 Candidatus Zixiibacteriota bacterium | reverse complement strand
TGTGATCTGATGACAGGTCGGCGGCCTGAGCAAAGACACGGACTAAAGAACAATATCGCAGGACTCAAAGATAAAATTCAGGGGTCTCTGTCTGGCTTCACCGCATCTGGAGAAGCCGGAAGAAAAGTGCGGGGTATTGCTGACCTGCAGAACCCACCCTTGATTAGCTGGGAATAAGGCACCGTTTTCTCTGATCCTTGAGGGGGACCTTGGATGCTCTCCAAATTAACATCTCCTTTTGTGCAGATTATTCTTCTCACCTGCTTTCTCAGCGTTTCTTCACAGGCGCAACTGATCTCCTCCGAAATCTATGAGACCGAGGAGGACCTGCTGGAAGGCTTGCAACTGGGATACCTGACGTTGGACCAATACCTTGAGCTTCTGGATATGATCCGGAGCAAGTTGTATCCCGCATCCGACGATGCAGACAGGCTTTTCTTTGTTCCGGACGTGAGCAGCCTGGACGTTCTGCAAGTTAAGGCCAAGAACCAAGGGGTTGATTTGAGCCAAAAGGTTGGCTCGTTCTTGGCAGAAGAGAAAAAAAAGAGTCGCCTTCCTTTTTCCGGACGACTGGTTTGGAAATTATACCAGGAACTTGCCGAAGAAGGCGACGCCGAGAATTATCTCTTGTGCCAGGTCACCAACGGAAGACGCATGATCTGGCACATCGAGGCTGATCAGCAAGCTAACTCGTCCCAAGCCGCTCTGACCAGCGGCGATCTCCGGGTAAGAAAAAGGTCTCTTAAGTTTTTGCTTCCTGAATATTCGTCCGAAGTCGTCCTGGGCAACTTCGACAAGAGAATCGGACTGGGCCTGAATGTCGGCTATCATCCGCTTATCGGGTACAGCACCCGTTCAGATTTCAAACCGGAAGATTCCTTTCTTTATCCGGCTTTGGGAAGATATAACGGCATCTACGGAGAGTCGAAACTTAAGTCTTTTAAGATGGTGGCCTTCTACTCCAGGAACAAGCGACAAGAAATTGAGAATCGAATCGGCGCTTTCGATTTGAGCTTCGGCAACAAGGAGCTAAATGCGGGGTTGTGTTTTTCGGAGGGGGAGCTTAGGAACGTCGAGAATGGGACGATCCTGGCAGATGATTGCAGAAGCCTTCATTTCGACCTGAAACTTAAACCCGCAACATTCTCCGGTGAATACGCACTGCTCCCGGGTAAAAAGAGTGGCCTGGCAATTGAGCTTTACTCTTCCCGAAAATCCTATAGCTTCGATCTCTCCTGGTGGAGATATGATGACCAGTTCGTTCATCCGCACGGAGGAGGGTTCTCCAATCCGGACTACGAGAGCGTTTATCTGGATGAAATAGATTACACCTACAGATCCAGGCAGGCAGGGGAGAGGGGAGTCTTCTTCAAATCCAGGTACAGGATTATCGAGAGGATCACGCTGGATTTTTCCTACAGTCGCTGGAAAGAAAGATCGGACCTTCCGGACAAAATGAAACTTCGCCTGGGGAGTGGTTACAAGTTTTCCCGGGACTTCTCCTTTACGGTCTATCAGCTATGGACGGACTACCGCGTGGACGATGAGCAGATAGACAGAACAACTTCCTCCTTGAACTTATTCCTGTCCCCGCACCGCAAACTGGACTTCAATCTGATCGCAAACTATAGGAACACCTTGAGCAAAGACTACGGGGATCTCCGGCTGAAGATCAGAACCCGGGCGCTCTCTCCTTTCGATTTCGTCCTGTGGCTCAAATACAACGATCCCAACTTCTCCCGACGTTCCGATGGATACCTCAGCTTTCACCTTCAGGAGACTTTGAGATTCTTCGAAAGCTGTTTTGTTTCGGCGGAATACATCGCTAAATTCTA
>JBARPX010000275.1:0-30114 GCA_049643405.1 Candidatus Zixiibacteriota bacterium | reverse complement strand
GCTTGCGGCGTGAGAATTACGAGATGCTGGATGAGACCAAGGTTCTGTATGCCCGGCTGCTCAAAGAATCGGTTCATCAACTTGGGCACCTGTGGGGATTTAAAGGTTGTCGCAATCCCAAGTGCGTGATGTATCTCACCGACGACGTGAATGAGGTTGACCGGAAGGGAAATAAGTTCTGCGACAATTGCTTAAGAAGAGTCAAAGTTCGGCTTAAGTAGAATGTGCAAAAGGTAATCTACACTATCGGATCCTCCAACCGCTCCCTCGAAGACTTCATATCACTTTGCAGAGAATTCAAACTCCAGGCAGTAGTGGACGTCAGGAGATTTCCCGTCTCGAAGTTCGATCACTTCAAAAAGGATAATCTGGCTTCGCATCTTCAAAAAAGGGGAGTGAAGTATTTTTACCTGGGAAACATCCTCGGAGGATTCAGAGAAAAAGGATACGAGGAGCACAGCAGCACCCCGGAATTTCTCGGAGCAATTGAGAGATTAGAAAAGATTGCCTCCGGGTTTAGCACCGCCTTCATGTGCGCGGAGAGACTTCCCTGGAGATGTCATCGAAACATCATCGCCTCTAAGCTGAGGAAGAACGGGTGGCGAGTGATTCACATTCTGGACAAGGAGAAAACGTGGGAGCCGGAAAACACCCTAACCCTGTTCGACCAAGATACCTAAAGCTCCAAGAGGAAGGGGAGCTTTCCCGGAGAATCGAAGCTTTATGGGCGAAATTGGAGAGCTGTGATATCTGCCCGCATCAATGCAAGGTCAATCGGCTTGAAGATCAAAAGGGCAAGTGCAAAACCGGGAAGAAAGCGACACGCACCAGCTTCGGGCCGCACTTTGGAGAGGAGAGCCCTCTGGTGGGCCGATCCGGATCCGGAACCATTTTTTTCACCCACTGCAACCTGTTATGCATCTTCTGCCAGAATTACGACATCAGCCATTTAAGGCACGGTTACGAAGTTGACGAGGAGAAGATCGCAGAGATCATGCTTTCCCTGCAAAATACGGGATGTCACAACATCAATTTTGTGACGCCCACCCACGTGGCGCCCCACATCGTGAAAGCCCTCCCCCTTGCCATCGGGCAGGGATTAAATGTTCCTCTGGTCTACAATAGCGGGGGGTATGATTCCGTCGCGACGCTTGAACTTCTGGATGGGATATTCGATATCTACATGCCCGACCTGAAATACTCAGACGATAAGATCGGACAGAGATACTGCAACGCAAAAGATTATCCCAACAGGGCAAGAGAGGCCATAAAGAAGATGCATGAGCAGGTGGGCGATCTGATCATGGATGAAAGAGGAATAGCACAGAAGGGGCTTTTGATCCGTCATCTGATATTGCCCGACGACCTGGCAGGGACTAAAGACTCTATGAAATTCATTGCCGGGGAGATTTCCAAGAATACCTATGTTAATTTAATGGATCAATATCGTCCCTGCTATAAGGCCAATGATCATCCGCCGCTGGACAGGAGCATCACCGGGGAGGAATTCAGTCAGGCGGTAAAGATAGCTCAGGATCTCGGATTAGAAAGACTGGACGGCCTGAGAAGTCTTAAGCTCTTTTAGCCCGTCTCCTTCGAACCTCACCCCCTGACCCCCTCTCCACAATGTGGAGAGGGGGTCACCCCGAAGGGATTCACCCTGAAGGGGAAAAAAAGGGGGAGAGGTCATTCCCATGAAGAACTCCATCACCACAGTTTCCCACTCCTGGCGCGTCTCCGTTGACGAGGCAAAGCAGATCCAGCAGAGGCTTTCCGAACGGGTTGTCGCCAAGGACGATTTCAACAGGATCGAGAGGATCACAGGGGTGGGAGTTGTTTTTTCCAGGAAACAGGACGAAGTCCTCGTTGGGTGTGTCAGTTTTTCCTTTCCACAACTTGAGATAGAGGAGACGGCCCTCCACAAGCAGAAGGTGAGTTTTCCGTACATTCCGGGACTGTTCGCATTCAGCGCGGGGCCAGCGATTCTCTCCGCTATAAGAAAGATGCAGAGACCGGACCTGATAATGTTTCCCGGGCGAGGAATAGCCCATCCCAGAGGCTTGGGTCTGGCAAGCCACCTGGGCGTATTGCTCGATCTTCCCACCATCGCCTGCTCCAAAACGCCCTTGTGGAGAGACTACGCGGAGCCCGCTTCAAAGAAGGGTTCTCATCTCTTCATAGAAGGAGAAGACAAAAACCTCGTCGGGGGGGCGGTCAGGACCAGAGAGGGTAAGAAGCCGGTCTTCGTGACACCCGGTCACAAGATTTCAGTTCAACCCGCCGTGAAAATCGTTCTTCAGTGCAGTCCAGAATACAGAATGCCGGAGCCGTTGAGACAGGCACACATGTTGGCAAGGAAGTTGGCGCAAAGCGCGTAGGGACGATTCCCCGCGTCCGGCGGGGTATTCCGCGTGTATCGCCCTCACCCAAACATAGGGCGGGGCATTTACCCCCGCGAAACGCAATGGCGGGCAAAGCAGTCTCGAAATCAGTTGACAAAGGGCCTGATATGACGTAGAATGGGTTAGATGTTCAACAACCTTTCCGGGGTTGGGTCATGTCAAGGGTTTTGATCAACCAATACAAAAGACAGGATGTCTTTCGCTGTTCCCACACGGCTCACTTTCGCTTTGAAAAGAACGTGTCGGTTTATCACGTGCTGAAAGAAAAGAAATGTTTTCCCGAAGGATGCATCTATTTTCTGTGGAAGTGCCAGCTGTTGAACAAAGGCAACTCCTGTCCCAAGAAGTATAAACATGTGGGAAGAGATTGCTTCTCCTGTAAGAACTACTTCGACGAGAAGATAGTCCATCAGCCGGAGATCGTTTTGGATGAAGAAGCGTATAAGAAGTTCCAACTCGACCTGGAGCAGTTCGAGGATTGGTTGGAGCAGAATGTGGGCCGATGGGTGGAGTTCTCCGGAATAATCAACTCGGTTCAACCGCACTTCAAAAAAGTCAGATACGGGTCAAGAGAGAGCCTTAGTTTTCCTGGATTCCTGATAAGCTTCAGAGAAGGATACATAGATCGGACCTTTTTCGATGACAATATCTACCTCGCGGTGAGCAGAAGAACCCAGCAGAACCTAAAATTCGCCAAAGGGGACGAGGTCGACTTCCAGGCGCGGCTCAGAACCGACCGGGGGAGGATAGTCCTAGAAAGAGTCAGATACGTGGAGTTTCCGCACAAAGAGAAGGAAGAATCCTGGACTCAGAGCCAGGCTTTGGTGGCGAAAAGCACCGGAACGGAGATTGACTGCCAGCCGGAAAAATGCGTGATGTGCGAGAAGGGGTGTCTTCTGGACGTTGTTGAGAAAACAGACAAGATTTCTCCTGTCAAAAGGCATCTTTTCTGTCTTGAGGGCATAGAGAACCCGGAGGAGTGTCTGTATCACCTGGTTAAGAGAATGAAAAAAGAGAAGGAACTGAGATATTCGTCAGAAGGTGAAAACCCTTGAGTTTCAGTAATCCCCTAAAGTCCGAGGATTCCCAATTCCTCGACGTTTCTTAACGGTAGGAATCAACGTCAATATGGCCGGTCATTTCTCTCCAGAGCTGCTTGATCAAATCCGCGACGCTAACGACGTCGTGGACTTAATCTCCGAATACGTCCCCCTGAAGAAGAGGGGCAAGAACTACGTGGGATTATGCCCCTTTCACTCGGAAAAGCAGCCATCCTTCACCGTCACGCCGGATAAGCAGATCTTCTACTGCTTCGGCTGCGGCGAGGGAGGCAATGTCATCAGCTTTCTGATGAAACACGATAAGCTGAGCTTCCCCGAGGCGGTCAAGGTCCTGGCAAAAAGGGCAAGCATTCCCCTGCCTGAAAAGAGCTTCGATGCAAAAAGAGCAAAACAGTTGGACCGGTTGTATTATGCCAACCAAACGGCGAACGAGTACTTTCTCAAGAATCTGCATCGGGAAAAACCGGGAAAAAGGGCCAGGCAATATCTGAAGAAGAGAGGATTCGATCCAGAAACGCAGAAGCTCTTCTCTTTGGGCTTTGCCCCGCTGGAATGGGAAGGACTGGTAAATTACGCCCGGACGAAAGGAATCGAACCGGAGACGCTGAATCAGGCTGGATTGGCCGCGCCCCGAACGCAAGCTTCCGGCTATTATGATCGCTTCAGAAACAGGATCACTTTTCCGGTCTTCAACCTCTCCGGAAAGATCGTCGGCTTCGGAGGAAGAGTCTTGGACGATAAAGACGAGCCCAAGTACTTAAACTCCCCTGAGACGCCCATTTATCATAAAGGCAAGATTCTTTACGGGCTGAACCTGGCCAAGGACGAGATCAGACAAAAAGAAAGCGCCATTCTGGTGGAGGGAAACGTCGATGTGATCAGCTTGTACCAGGCCGGAATAAAGAACGTGGTCGCCTCTTCCGGCACCGCCTTCACCCAAAATCAGGCCAGGCTCCTCTCTCGATACGCGGAGAAGGTCTTCCTCTTCTTCGATGCTGACACAGCCGGACAGTCCGCCACCTTTCGGAGCGTGGATTTGCTATTCAGCGAGGGGTTGGAAATCCTTGTGGTGAGCTTAAAACAGGGTGAGGATCCGGATTCGTTTGTCCAGAAATGTGGCCCGGATGCGGTGACCGAAGAAATCCAAAAGGCTAAGTCTTTTATAGATTTCAAATATGAATCATTGGGCAGGGATTTCGAAGAGGTCTCCATGAAGGAGCAGGAGAAGGTCATACGTGATCTGGCAGAAACCGCGGGAAAGATCACCGACGAGATCAGAAGGAACCTGTTCATCAAGAAGATCGCGCAGACGCTTAAGATAGACGAGAAACCTGTGCGAAGGCTGGTGGACAGGAAAAAACCATCGGCAGGCGGCGGACGGCGGACGGTCGACGGCGGACGTCCCGGCGAAGCCTCGCTGAGCCGGGAGGAGAAAATCGAGAGGGGGCTGTTGAGAATTCTGATGGAAGACCGGAAACTCCTGAAGCTGACCACCGGGAAACTGGACTCCGATGATTTCTCCAGTTCGGAGCACAAGGAGATCTTTGGGCTTATCAAGGCCGAAAAGAAGACCTCCCCGGCCGTGCTCCTGGACAAAACAGAAAACGAGAAGATCAAAGATCTGATCCTTCGGATCTCTGGCATTGATCTGGGTCCTGCAGAGTTCTCCGTCCAACTAGACGATCACCTCGCCACCTTGGCCAGGCTGAAAAAGAACCGTCAGATAACGGCCCTGAAGGACGACATACAGACGGCATTGCAAAAGGGGGATACAAAAACCGCCAACCGGCTCACCAAGGAATTCGAGAAACTGAAAAAGAACTAGACCGCATTTAACGGACAAAAGTCAATCTGATTAAGTCACGTTGCTGCCTGTCACTGAATTCTCTTGAAATGACACCTGCAATCCACATTATTCATTCGTATTTCAGGATAAATTCGAGTGCGTGAGAGAATTCAAATGCCGAGAAAGCCCTTTCCCTATAAGTATCTTGCCCTGGCCTATGCGGCCCTGATCTTTATCGTCTCCGCCATTCCCTCGATCAGCCCCCCGCCTCTTGGATTGGTGCTTGAAGACAAGATTTTGCACTTACTTGAATACAGCGTCTTTTCCCTTCTTCTGTTTCTGGCGTTCTTCACCTCCGGCAGGGAGTTTCTAAGAAAGCACGTCTTCCTTCTTTCTTGTCTGATTGGAATGGCCTATGCCGTCTCCGATGAGATTCATCAGAAATTCGTGCCGGGGAGAAGCAGTGAGTTCCTCGATTTCGTGGCGGACTCCCTTGGAATAGTCTTAGTCCAGATTGGGATCTGGCTGTACCTGAGGAGAAAGCGAAGTAAGCTTACCGTCCCATAGCCTGCCTTAAGAGCCGAACCCCGCTGGGCACACATTTTTCCTGTTGCCAAGAATCCCAAAATTCACTATATATAGCACAGATTTCGATTGGGCACAGTTTACCTGTTTTTCGGAAAAACTTCAAAAGCAAGGAGAGAAGGAAACATGGCAGACGATTTGAAGAAAGCTTATGAGAGGCTCCTGAACCTGAGCAGGGAGACCTCTCTTTTGTATTCCTCCATGGCCGTCTTAGACTGGGATCAGAAGATATACATCCCCAAAGGAGGCGTTGAGCATCGGGGAAATCAACTGGCGCTTCTGGCAGGGATGAGTCATCAGAAGGCCACTGCTCCGGAGATCGGTGATCTCTTGAAGCAGTTGGAGGGAAGCTCTATCGCCAGCGACGCGGATAGCTTCGAAGCGGCCAACATCCGGGAGATAAAGCACTCCTACGACAAACTGGTGAAGATTCCGCAATCCTTGGTGGAGGAGCTGACCAGGGTCACCACCGTGGCTCACGAGGTCTGGGCGGATGCTCGAAAGAAGTCGGATTTCTCCATCTTCTTTCCCTATCTGGAAAAAATCATCAAGCTTAAGCACCAGCAGGCTGAAGCCGTAGGATACGAAAAGCACCCTTACGATGCTCTTCTTGACGATTTTGAGCCGGGGGCAACCATCGAGCAGGTGGCGAAGGTGTTCGCGGACTTTCGCGACGAGTTGGTTGGGTTGGTGAAAGCCATAGTCGATTCCGGCAAGCGCCCGGATGCCTCCATACTCTCGCGGGATTATCCGGTCGATCGCCAGGAGCGATTTGGCAAACAGGTGGCTGCAGCCATCGGGTACGATTTCGACAGAGGAAGGCTGGACGTCACGGTCCATCCCTTCTGCACCGGCATTGGCCCGGGTGACGTACGAATCACTACCCGATACAACCCCAAACATTTTGGCCAGGCCTTCTTTGGCATCATGCACGAGGCCGGTCACGGTATTTACGAACAGGAGTTGGACCCGAAACGCTACGGGACCCCCGGCGGTGACTCCGTTTCCCTGGGAATCCACGAATCCCAATCCCGAATGTGGGAGAACCTGGTGGGCCGTAGCAGATCATTCTGGAGGCATTTCTTCCCCAAGGCCCAAAAGCTCTATCCGGAGACTTTGGGTAACGTGAAATTCGACGATTTCTACTTTGCCATAAACGAGGCCAAACCCTCCTTCATCCGGGTCGAGGCGGATGAGGTCACCTATAATCTTCACATTCTGGTCAGGTTTGAGATCGAACAGGCATTCTTCGGCGGCGATCTTTCGCCCAAGGACATACCCGCAGCCTGGAACGAGAAGTTCAAAACCTACTTTGACGTCGCTCCGCCGGACGATGCCAAAGGGTGTCTTCAGGACGTGCACTGGAGTGCGGGGTACATCGGCTATTTTCCCACCTACTCGCTGGGGAATCTCTACTCAGCTCAGTTTTTCAACCAGGCCAAGAAGGAGCTGGGCAATCTGGATGAGCAATTTGCCAGGGGAGAATTCGGCAAACTAAAGGGCTGGCTGAAAGAGAAAATCCATCGGCAGGGCCAGCGCTACCGGGCGGAAAAACTGGTGGAGGTGGTCACCGGCAAGCCGCTTTCGCATCGCCCCTTGATGGATTATCTCAAGGTCAAGTACGGCGAGCTTTACGGAATCTGACTCTAAGGCGGAAAACTGTCCGCGGCGGTGTAGAAACCACCTTATGAGCGTGCCACACCATACGTGAGTCCTGGCCCCAGGCAGGGCCTCATGCCAGAAGAGTGCGCACGGCCCTTTCAAACGCCGTTTTGCGGCAGCACGTATTCTAAGCACAGATTTTGAAAGGGAACCAGCCGTGAAAGGAAAAATCATGCGAAGATTCTTGATCTGCTTTCTGGCTCTCGCGTTTATCACATCCGTGGCAGCGGACATCGCTTTCTGCTCCAAGCCCTCCGAGATAGGAGACAAGGAGAAAACCTCTTCCGATAAGAAGAAGGTCGAGCTTGTGTGGTATAAATATGATTTAGGCATGACCAAAGCCAAGAAAGAGAAGAAACATCCGTTAGTGCATTTCTATACCAACTGGTGCGGCTGGTGCAAGAGGATGGATAAGACCACCTTCAGTGATGAGGCCGTCATAGAAGTGCTGAATGAAAGCTACGTGCCCATCAAGGTCAACGGTCAATCAGGCGAGAAGGTATCGTTGGATGGAAAGGAGATCAGCGAAAGGCAGTTGACCGGCAAGTACGGCGTGCGTGCCTACCCCGCCACCTGGTTTCTCAAGCCGTCGGGAGAGCGGATCGCCCCCCGCCGGGGATACGTCGCCGCAGAGGAGTTTCTGTATATTCTAAACTGGGTGAAGGACGATCTCTACGAAGAGACCAGTTTCCAGGAGTTCGTGAAGCAGGAGCAGAAAAAGCAGAATCCTAAAAAGAAAGAAAGCAAGTAAGTTATTACAACCTTAATCAGATTTAACCTCCCTCCAACCCTCTCCCTGCTCACGAGGGGGAACCTTTCCTTCAACTCGCAAGCTAAGCCTTTGCTTACCTGTCAGTTACTTATCGAAACAAGAAGAAGATGAACGATGCCGATTCGTGGCAAGTCGAGCAGGCAGCTTACATTTCATCTCCGCGAACTGATCCGAAATGGAGCTTGACATCGGCGCTGGCCACGATATATCTTCTTGCAGCGGAGAAAATCCGTTTAGCTAACTGATCTTAATTGTCAATCCGATGAGCAAACCATGAGGCCTCGCAGAAAAAGAAGACGTTCTCTCTGGTTGATCCTCTTCGTCTTGCTGATCATCATAGTCTTCAACGCCAGCAACTGGTACATCTATTCCAAGATAAAGTTCTATCTGACCTGGCAGTTGGGAGAAAGACTGGCTAACATCGCCAGCGCTACGGCATTTGGACTGGACGCAAGCAGCGTTTCGAAAGCGAGAGAAGATCAACAGGCGCATGAGGAAATAAAACAGCTTCTGAATAACGTAAAGGAAGATAATCAACTCGTAGACGCTTTTATCCTGGATCAGGATTACAATAATGTGTTAAGCCCGCCCTCAGATTCGGTGTCGGATGTCTTTCTGCACCTGGATTTAGCCGCGATAACCCAGGCTCTGGCAGGTTCGAAGGCCTACTCTCACCTGTACCAGGTGGGAGACTACTTTTTTGAGAGTGGATTCGCCCCCATCTATGATTCGGACGGAGAGGTGATTGGCGTATTGGGGGTAGAGGCGGGCGCGGATTTCTTCCAAGTCCTCTCCAGCTTCAAAAGAACTCTAATCGGCGCCTTCATACTCAGCCTTTTGGTGGTTCTCGTTCTGGGAGTGGTCTTCTATAATTTGACCACTCACGTGAGGAGGATGGAGGAGGCGGTAATCAAAACCAGCGCGCTCCAGGCCATGGGAGAGATGGTGGCAACCATTTGCCACGAGATCAGAAACCCGCTGGGAATAATAAAGGGGACATCGGAGAGGTTGCGCTCAAAATACGACCAGGCTGACGATGAACTCTTCGATTTCATTCCTGAAGAGGTGGATCGTTTAAACGATATCCTGACCGGGTATCTTGAATTCGCCAGCTCAGAGCCGAAAAAGAAGGAAAGAATAGACATCATCCCCCTGGTGACGAGTACGGTGGATCAACTCAGACGCCCGTTTTCGAAGGAGAATATCGAGATCCAACTAAACGCCGGGGAGAATCTTCCTCTCTTGAGCTTAAACCCGGGAGGCATCAGACAGGTCCTAATCAACCTGCTGATGAACGCCAAAGATGCCATCAAGCAGGATGGACTGATAAAGATCAGCCTGAGGAGCGAAAGAGAATTCGTGGAACTATCAGTCGAGGATAACGGTAAGGGAATAAGTAGGCAGGAGCTTAAGCAGATATTCAATCCCTTCTTTTCCACCAAGGCCAAAGGGAGCGGCCTGGGGCTCTATGTGGTGAAAAAAATAGTGGAGGAGCATGACGGGAAAATCGGCGTTGAGCGCAAAGCCGAGAGAGGGACTAAGGTTAGAGTTAGATTTCCGGTACGATCAGCAAGACCGTCAACGGACTTGTCCTGAAGGCGTAGCCTGAAGGATTAAGCGCCCAGACGGGCGTCCGTCCGGACGGATTGAAGAGGTAAATATCCGTTCAATCCGTTGACAGGTCTTTTGCCTTGTGCTTCCCGTTGGTGTTTTTCACTACCGGGAAATGAAGGGAATGGTCAACGGACTTTTACTGCCCTTCGGTCCTGCCTCGCACTGATCCCGCCTTTGGCGGGAGAAGTGAGACCTAAGGGTCGAAGGAAGACTCAGGGTCGAAGGAAAGGCTTGGCCTGAAGGATTGAACGGATGAATGCTCGGTACGGGAGTTTGGGTAGAATCCAAATCTATGAAGGAAACCTGAAGAGGTAGGATGATGGCGCAGATATTGGTGGTTGATGACGAAAGGAAGATGGGGATATTGATTGAGGGAACGTTAAAGGATGCCGGGTACTCGGTGAAGACCGTCACCAGCGGGGAGGAGGCTCTCATGCTCCTGGAGAGAAATGTCTACGACGTGGTCGTCACCGACCTGAAGATGGAGCCGGTGGACGGAATGGCGGTCCTAAAGAGGGCAAAGCAGCTGAATGAATCCACTGAGGTGATCATGATGACTGCCTATGCCACGGCTAAATCCGCAGTGGAGGCCATGAAATCCGGGGCCACCGATTACATTATAAAGCCATTCGCCCTGGAGGAGTTGAAGCTTCTGGTGGATAAGATCGTGGAGAAACAGAAGCTCTTGGCCCTGAATGTTCAACTCCAGGAGGATTTAGGGAAAGCTGTCCTGGACGATTTTGTGGGAAAAAGCGAAAAGGTCAAGCAGGTCCTTGGACTGGTGGAGAAGGTGGCTAAGACCGACGCCAACGTGCTGTTGTTGGGCGACAGCGGCACCGGCAAGGAACTGGTGGCGCGGGCCATCCACAAAATGAGCAAAAGAAAAAAGAAACCCCTGATCACGGTGAACTGCGCAGCCTTGACCGAGACCTTGCTTGAGTCCGAGCTTTTCGGACACGAGAAGGGAGCCTTCACCGGCGCCTACGCTAGGAAATTGGGAAGATTTGAACTGGCGGATCAGGGAACCATCTTCTTGGACGAAATCGGCGAGGTATCTCCCACCATCCAGGCGAAACTTCTGAGGGTCTTGGAGGAAAAGAAATTCAACCGGGTGGGAGGGGTGGAGACCATCGGGGTGGACAGCCGGGTCATCGCAGCCACCAATAAGAACTTGGAGCAAAACGTCAAAGTAGGAAAATTCAGGCAGGATCTGTACTTCAGGCTGAATGTCTTCCCCATCTGGATTCCACCGCTGAGGGAAAGAAGAGAGGACATACACCTCCTGGTGGAGTATTTTTTGAACAAGTATAAGTATGAGGGGAGAAAACTGCCTTCGTACCTTATGGATCAACTGGTGGACTATGATTGGCCTGGAAACGTGCGCGAGTTGAAGAACGTCCTTGAGCGCGCCATGATCCTATCCGACGGAAAAGATATTGAGCCTCAGCATGTGGGGATAAGACTGAGTTTGCCTGGCGAGATAATTCCAGTGATGGACCCGAAAGAGGCGAAGCCTCCGCCGAAAGCATCCAATCTTAGCTTGGAGGAAATGGAAAAGGAGATGATCGTCGAGGCTTTGAAAAGATCAAACGGCAACAAGACCGAAGCGGCGAAGGCCTTGCACATAACCCGAAGAATGCTTTACTCCAGGATGAAGAAGTACAATCTTCTGTGATTCGAGAGTCCAGAGGGATTCCCGTGAGAGTGATTAATGAATCGCCCCTGCTCGTCGTGGACACAAGCTGTACCCATTTACACGTTTTCATGGACACTCAGGTACACTCTGACAATGTGAATTTTCTTGTTCTCTTGGACATCTCAACCATGACCTGTAACTTTCTGCATAACTGTGGCTTAACTAAGGGGCGCTTTTCGCTGGATCCTCCCCTTTTCCGGCACGTTTGTTGTTCTACAGGTGTGTGGAACAGGAGGTGAAGAAAATGAGATATTACAGATACGAGTGCAAATATGAATTCAGGCCGCAGAAGAGCCGCAGCGCGAAGCGTGCCTTTCTATTCCTTCTGATCGTCCTCGGGTTATCGCTGCTTTCGGTGAATACGGCCGATGCACAGGTAAGAGAGAACGCCAGGAGGGAGTTGGAGAAAACGGCGACTGTGATTCAGCGAGCCGAAGACGCGGTTTCCGAGAGCAGGAATTTCAAGGCAGAGAGCCTGTTGAAGATGGCGGTCGAACTTCAGGAACAGGCAACAATTCAATTTCATGGCATGAGATACAGACACACAGTCGAGCTCACTCTCAAGGCAAGAGAGAAGGCATAC
Organism: Candidatus Zixiibacteriota bacterium; assembly: GCA_049643405.1. Classification (GTDB taxonomy): domain Bacteria; phylum Zixibacteria; class MSB-5A5; order MSB-5A5; family SM1-73; genus SM23-73-3. Next base: position 17,953 of record JBARPX010000275.1, on the reverse strand, counting down.
CAAGCCATCGGCTTCACCAGGAGAGATGAGGAGAACGAGAATCTTGTCTCGAAGGCCATAGAAAGAACCGATCACGTGATGAGCAAGGCAAAAGAGGTGGCGACAGGGGTGGAGAACAGGAGGGTCCTCTCACTTTTTGAGATGGCGATAAATCACCAGCAGAAGGCCAAGGAGTTCCTTAGAGAACACAGGCTGAAGATGGCCCTGAAGTTCACCCTGAAGGCGAGAGAGATGGCTCAGAAGCTGCTAAACCTCGCCAATGGAGAAAGAGGGCTGGATCGCCTGGCCTTAAGAAAGCTGGAGACCACCCGTCGACTTATCGAGAAAGCCTTCACCCTCATCCATGAGAGCCGGATTCAGAAAGCGGAGCAACTGCTTGAACAAGCGCGAAACATGCAGCAAAAAGCCAGAGACATGGCTGATGAAAAAAGGCATGCGGAAGCCATCAAAAACGCGGAAAAAGCAAGGGAACTGGCTCAAAAAGCTTTGAGGTTGGTGGAGGAGGACGTTACCCCGCAAATGGCGGAGAATGCTATCCAGCAGAATGAGAGGCTGATCGAGAAGGCGACGGAGAAAATGAAAGCGAGCGCAAATCAGGAAGCCCAGGCCACCTTTGAGAAAGGCCTATCCCACCAGAGCAGGGCGAAGGAATACTACGGTGACGGCAAATTCAAAACGGCTCTGGCGGAAGCCAAGGTGGCACGGAGATTGATCAGCAAGGCGCTGGAGATGATCGACGGGAGCCAACTGTAGCCAACAAATGAACCGTATGTTAAGAAGCCCTGTCTCAACGTGACGGGGCTTTGTAGCATTTGAGAACCTCTCTCCCTTCGGTCCCCCTCTCTATTTCATGGCGAGGGAGATATGGGGGGCCGAGCTAAAAGCACCATGACTTGATTCCCGACCCTAAGATGAAGCCAAAATCTCTTCTTGCTCTAACCTTCTCTCTTATCTGTCTGATCCAGGCCCCGGCTATTGCCCAAGAAGCGACCCTGGTGGATTTCTCCTTTGGCCTGGGATACGATAACGTCTCAGAAGGATACTATCTGAGTTACGACACGATAAGCGCCCCCCCCGAGTCGCTGGAAGCATTGAGAAGGGCAACTGAGGAGATCGAGGAAGAGAAAGCTATTCTGAAGTTTGGTCTGAGGAAGGACTTTGCGGATCACTCCCGGTTCTCGGTAAACAACAGCTTCTCCTTAAGCGACCTATATTTGAGGAATATCCTGAGAATCGAATGGGAAAAAGACTGGTTGAAGCTCAGCAACCAGGCGGAGTTGAAGACCATCCAGGCAAAGGAGAAAGTAATCTATCAGACCGACTACTTCACCAACAATTTTGACCTGAGGCTAAAAGCCCGCCTTTCACCGACGACTACCTTGAGATTCAGAAACGATCTAGAGTACACCGAGTACAAGGAGAGATCGATCTACGCCTACGATTATTATCTGAATAGAACCAGCCTGGGCTTAGACACAGATATTTCCTCCGGAGGGTTTCTGCACCTCTCCTATCAGTTTTCCACAAGGCGCGTCCCCGATTCGACCTTAATCGATTATGACAGGCATTTCCTCGATCTCTCATTCGACAAATACTTTGGCTGGGAGACCCTACTTCGACTGGAAAACGAACTGGACCGGAAGACTTTCAGCAAACCCGGGGGTGTGGATGATTTCTGGGAGGATAGATTCACCTTTGGGCTGAGCAGGAAGATTCACGACAGATTTGAGCTTCTGTTCCGCAACGAATTTGAAGTCTTAAGCTACGACGTGGAGGATGAGATCAACTTCGACTATTTTGAGAACCGATTCTCCGCTGGCTTAGAATATGAGCTTTCAGATGGATTGGAGGTTGCAGGAGAACCGGAATGGGTGACCTTTTCCTCCCTCAAACGCGATTTCCAGGACTACAATTACTATCAATATGCTTTCAGTCTCAGCTTGGACCTTTCGCGCTCAACTCAACTATGGCTAAGCCTGGAGGATAAATTCGGCAGAAGAAACTACAAGTCGGATCAAAATCCCTTTTATACTGATTATCTTCTAAACCAGATCAGCCTATTTTTGGATGCCGAGCTTGGCTCTCACCTGGGCTTCAATTTGATGCTTTCCGTCGACTCCGAATGGCACGACTCTAAGGAGGATAATCTCACCGTCTTCTTGATCTCCAGCGAACTGATCTATAGTTTCTGAAAAGTAAGACAACCGTCAAGGGGGTAGCTTGTGGGGTGGGCGATGCCCAGCGTTTGGCACACCACAGCCAGCTCTCCGGAATCGATGAACTGCACCACCGGCGCCCGGGTGAGCAAATAGACGATAAGATCGATAAGCAGGAGGAGGGCGCAAGCGAAAGCCGCCTTGTGCTTAAAGGGAATCAAAGGTTTGCTTCGGTATAGAGGGTGATGGGCGTATTGCCTGGCGACTCCATCGACCAGTTACTGGTTCACCTATCTTGGTTCTTCCGAGAATTCTCTGGTTGCGACTGGGCCAGAACCTAACTTAAGTTAGGTTCTGGCCCGTGACAATACGAACTTCCGTAATTTCAGGCACTCGGCAGAAAGAGCCATTCAGATTAGAATGGGAGGTCGTCGTCTTCGGATTTGGTCTCCCCCGTCTGAGGCTCTTCAGCCGTTTCAGGAATCTCCTCTTCAGCCTCGCCTTTTCTCCCCAGCATCTGCATGGTTTGAGCGATTATCTCGGTTATCCATTTTTTGTTGCCGTCCCGGTCGTCGTAAGAGCGGGTCTGAATTCTCCCTTCGATATATACCTGGCTACCCTTCTTCAGGTATTCGTTGCAAATCTCCGCAGTTTTCCCAAAGGCAACGATATTGTGCCAATCGGTTCTATCCTGCCATTGCCCCTCCTTATCCTTCCATCTGCTGCCCGTAGCCAGAGAGAATTTGGTTACGGCCTGTCCGCTGGGAAGGTAGCGAAGCTCCGGGTCCTTTCCCAGGTTTCCAATCAAGATGACCTTATTTACTCCTCTCATGTTGCACCTCCATTTGAATTTAGATTTCAGGTTGAGCCCTCGATCAAAAATAAACCCCGCAGAGGGACTTGTCAACTTCTAAATTGGCCTAATTTTTCTATTGCAGATAGGGCGTTCTTATTGTATTTTTGGACAAATCCCACAGGGGAATGTGCACATGTCTTATCTGGATCTGGACACAAGAAAACTTGAGAAGATACTGGTGGCTTTCATCCGGGATTTCTGCGCGAAATCCGGTTTCAAGAAGGTGGTGCTGGGTCTCTCCGGCGGGTTGGATTCGGCTGTGGTGGCCTACCTTGCTTGCCAAGCTCTGGGCAAGCGTAACGTCCTGGCGCTTATACTCCCCTACAAAAACAGCGATCCACAGGCCCTAAGGGACGCTCGGAATGTTGTCAGGGCCTTGGGGATAAGAAGCAAAGTGATCGACATCACGTCCATGGTGGACGCGTACTACCGACGGTTCCCCGATAAGGACAGGGTCCGAAAGGGGAATAAGTTGGCCCGGGAGAGGATGTCCATCCTTTATGACTCTTCTGCCAGGGAAAACGCGCTGGTTATCGGCACGGGCAACAAGACCGAAATCCTCCTGGGATATTGCACCATACATGGTGACGCAGCCTACGCTTTCAACCCCATTGGTGATCTGTACAAATCTCAGGTGCGTCTTCTGGCAAAGGAACTGGGGGTCCATCAGAGGATCATAGATAAACCGCCCAGCGCCGATCTGTGGAGGGGGCAGACCGACGAGGGTGATCTGGGCGCGACCTATGAGCAGATGGACCGATTTCTGTATCATCTGGTGGACAAGAAATATGGTCCTGCAAGATTGAAGAGAATGGGATACAAATCTGATTTCATCAAAAGAATTGTCGGCATCATGAAGCGAAACGAGTTCAAGGGAAAACCGCCGGAGATTGCCAGAATCGACTATCAAAAGATAATAATCAAATGACTGGATGAGATTTTAGCCAGTGCTCTGGCTGGACGTTATCATCCGACCAGAATTGGGGTTCTAAGTTGCGTCGGGATATTGTTATCCCGACGCAAAGCCAAAATCTTTTCGAGGAATGCATCGGGACTACAAAGTCCCAATGCAACCAGAAGTCAGGGACGGTTAATCTACAGAACTGTCGGTTCACGAAGTTGCAGTTGATCTCTGACTTAAGTATACTTTAATTAATGAGCAAATCCGAAAAAGCTGAAAGTCCCGCTTCTGGCGGGGAGATCTATGTGGAACCGGGCGTTCTCTATCTGGTGAGCACACCCATCGGCAACCTGGAGGACATAACCCTGCGGGCTTTAAAAGTGCTAAAAGAGGTCGATCTGGTGGCGGCCGAGGATACCCGACACACCGGCATGCTTTTGAAACATTACAGTCTCAAGAAGAGTCTAACCAGTTATCATGATTTTAACAAGGAGAGAAAAGCGCCCCTTTTGATCAAGCGTTTGAAAGCCAACCAGTCCGTGGCCGTCACCTCGGATGCAGGCACGCCGGGCATCTCCGATCCGGGCTACTATCTGGTTCAACTGGCCATCCGGGAAGACATCAAAGTGGTGCCGATTCCCGGGGCTTCGGCTTTTCTCTCCGCCCTGGTGGTCTCCGGGCTTCCCACGGATAGGTTCGCCTTCGAGGGATTCCTGCCGGCCAAACCGGGAAAAAGAAGAAAAAGGTTGGAGAAACTGCGCGAAGAGGAGAGGACTTTGATTCTGTACGAATCTCCGCATCGCTTCGCCAGGATGATGGATGATCTATCGGAGATATTAGGGCAACGCCGGGTGGTGGTGGCCAGGGAGCTGACCAAGAAGTTCGAGGAGGTTCTGAGGGGGACACCGGAGACGATTAGAGAGTCTTTCGGCGAGCGTAAGATCAAGGGCGAACTGGTGATTTTGATTGAAGGGAAGTCTACCCGAAGAGATTGCTGAAAAAGCTCCATTCCGGGGCGGGATGACGGAGACCCCCCTACGGGCCCGTCTGGGCGTCTGGGAATTCCCGCCCCTATGTGAGACAGTTATTCCTCATCCAAAGGGGTTTTCCAACAGTCCCTGAAACCATTTTCAGTCAGGTGAGAGCGATGACAAACAGCAAAGGTTCCAAGCACCTTCTGGTAGACAAAGCCACCTTGGTAGAAGAGGCAAGCATCCTTTTTTGTGATAGATTGGTCAAAAAGAGGAATGCCCGGACAAAAGATGAGATGGCGGGAAAAGAATTTTCGCTTGACTTCGCCAAATCGGACTGATATTATAGAGCGTTGAAATGGTGGGGCTCCAATCCCGGAGTTGAGTAATCGTGAAGCCCATGATCATGGCACAGTTGAAGCTCTTAAACAAGCATTGGGTGGCCGGATTTGAAATAGTCATCCGACCGATCGCCAAGCTGCTGATAAGCTTGAAAGTTCATCCGCACGTTGTCACCTTCTCCGGACTGGCGCTCTCTATTTTGGCCTTCAACTTCTATCGCCAGGGACATTTTTTCTACGCCGGCGTGATGGTGGTGCTGGCGGGCGCATGCGACGTGCTGGACGGAAAGCTGGCCCGGGAGACCAACAAGATGAGCAAGTTCGGCGCCCTTATGGATTCGACCATCGACAGATACTCAGAGATCCTGCTCTTCTTGGGTCTGGCCGTCTTCTTCTACGGCAAACACGGCCACGTGGTCTACCCGATAATCTTTGCCATCGCCGGTTCGTTCATGGTGAGCTACATCCGGGCCAGAGCGGAGGGGCTGGGACTTGAGTGCAAGGTGGGGCTGATGCAGAGACCGGAGAGAATCACCTGGCTTGCCGTCGGGTCCCTCCTGGGAGGCATCCCCAAGTACGGCATATATGTGGTAATTGTCACCATCTGGTTTATCGCTATCTTCGCCAACATCACCGTGATTCAGAGGATCGTCTTCATTCGAAATGAGCTAAAGAGACCGGAAAACCAGAATAATTGAACACAGACCGCGTTGGTCCAACCACGGGAGAGTCCGACTGAAAAGGAGAAGATATGGACAAGGTGAGAGTGGCCATCATTGGCGTGGGTAACTGCGCCTCCTCTTTCGTGCAGGGGGTGGAATACTACAAGGACGCAAAAGAAAAAGATCTTATCCCCGGGTTGATGCACGTCAATTTGGGGGGATATCACATAAGAGACATCGAGTTCTCCGCGGCCTTCGACATCGACAAAAAAAAGGTGGGAAAGGACCTGGCCGAGGCCATCTTCACTTATCCCAACAATACCTACAAGTTCTGTCCGGTGCCTCGTTTGAAGGTTCCGGTCCACCGCGGGATGACCCATGACGGCCTGGGAGAATATCTTTCCAAGATAATTCAGAAAGCCCCCGGCCCCACCGCGGATATCGTCAAGATACTGAAAAGTACAAAAACCGACGTGGTGGTCAGCTATCTTCCGGTGGGAAGCGAGGAGGCCACCAAGTGGTACGTGGAGCAGGTCTTAGACGCGGGCTGCGCCTTCGTCAACTGCATCCCGGTCTTCATCGCCAGAGAGAAATACTGGCAGAAGCGCTTTATCGATCGGGGCCTGCCGGTGATCGGGGACGACATCAAGTCGCAGGTGGGCGCCACCATTGTCCATCGGGTGTTGACCCGGCTCTTCCGGGATAGGGGAGTGAAACTTCAGAGAACGTCACAGTTGAACGTGGGGGGGAACACCGATTTTTTGAACATGCTGGAGAGATCACGGCTGGAATCGAAAAAGATATCCAAGACCAACGCGGTTACCTCGCAGCTGGATTACGATCTGGGGGCCGACAACGTACACATCGGGCCCTCCGACTACGTGCCCTGGCTGACCGACAGAAAGTGGGCCTACATCAGGATGGAGGGACAGACCTTCGGAGACGTCCCCTTAAATGTGGAGTTTAAATTAGAGGTATGGGACTCGCCCAACTCCGCCGGGGTGGTGATAGATGCGGTCAGATGCTGCAAGTTGGCTTTAAATCACAAGCTCTCGGGAGCCATCGACGCCCCGTCTGCCTACTTCATGAAATCACCGCCCAAGCAGTATACCGACGAGGAGGCGCGCGTCATGACCGAAGAGTTCATTAAGAAGCACGCCAGGAAGGCAAAGAAGGCTGTCTCGTCGAAAAACAAGAGAGTGGTGAAGAAATAAGAGTCCATCTAAAAACGAGATGAAGCATTTCGGGGAGGTGGTTGGATCCACAGGCCACCTCTTTGTTTTCTCTCAGACCTTCTGAATAGCGGGAGCGGGAGTTAGATATGGCGGGTTATTTTATAACCTTTGAGGGAATAGACTCGTGCGGAAAGACCACCCAGGCGCGGAAACTTGCCTCCTACCTCCGCATGAAAGGATACCGCGTGCTCCTGACCAGGGAACCGGGCGGAGACAGGATTGCAGAAAAGGTTCGAAGAATCCTCTTGAGCAAGACCAACTCTGAGATGACCGACTTAACTGAACTCCTGTTGTACCAGGCCAGCCGGTCACAGTTGACCGAGAGGATCATTCGACCAGCCATAAAAGCGGGTAAGGTGGTCGTCTGTGACAGATACGCCGATTCCAGCTTAGCCTATCAGGGCTACGGCAGAGGTTTGAGCAAAACCATGATCAAGGAGTTGAACCGGATCGCCTCCTTCGGACTTGTGCCGAACCTGACCATACTTGTAGACGTGCCCATCAGAACTTCCTTGGAAAGGAAACGAAAGGAAAAAACAAAAAAGGATCGATTGGAAAAGGAGAGGTTTAAATTCCACCGGAGGATAAGAGAAGGATTCCTGACCATCGCCCGGCAGAATAGAAGAAGGATAACAGTGGTGGACGGAAGAAATGACATCGACAGGACCTGGCAGAAGGTAAAGAAGGTGGTGGAGTCCTTCCTGAACAAGTCAAACAGGACCGCCAAGAGAACCCGTAGATGAGCGGGAAGCAGATACTCGATTGATTCTAAGCCCGATGAAAATCTTCCCTTCCAGTTTCGCAGTTAATTGGATTTCGCCAAAGGCAGGGCTCGATGACCAGACGCCCCCGTCCGGGAATCGAGCGATCACCCAAATCTTGGAGGGCAGGATATAATTCCGCTGGTGACGGAAATCTAGTAAGTCAAATCTCTGGAGGTCGAAAATGCTGGGGGAATACGTGAAAATCAAAAAATCGGCTTTGTTCGCGGGGGTGGCCATAATCGCACTTCTAATCGGGGGGCTGGTCTATGCCCTGGCTGATAGCCTCTATACAAGTTTGGAGGAATTCGGCCAGGTGGCCTCGGTGGTTAACTCGCACTACATGGAGGACGTCGACTCCGAGGATATGATCAGAGCCGGAATTAAGGGAATGCTGGAGACTCTGGATCCATACTCGGAGTATCTCGACCCGAAAAGGCATCGGGCCTTGCTGGAGGATACTCACGGGCAGTTTGAGGGGCTGGGAATCGAGATCGCCATCAAGGACGGATGGCTCACCGTCATCTCGCCTTTAGAAGACACGCCTGCCGAGAGAATGGGAATACAGGCAGGCGACAGGATAGTCGAGATCGAGGGCGTCTCCACCGAAGGCATCACCACCGAGGAGGCAGTGACCAAGCTCAGAGGTAAGAAGGGAACGGTGGTCAACATAACCGTTGAAAGGGAAGGCATGAAGGAGCCGATGGAGTATGCCATCGAACGAGACGTAATCTCGCTGCGAGCCGTCCCTTACTACGGCGTAGCCCCAGGTGGAATTGGTTACGTCAGGTTGAATCGCTTTTCCGATATCTCCTCCGACGAGCTTAAAGAGGCGGTGAGCGACCTTCTGCGAGAAAACATCAAGGGGTTGATCCTGGATCTAAGAGGCAATCCAGGAGGCCTTCTCACTCAGGCTGTCACAGTGACCAGTGTCTTCCTCGAGCCGGACAGGCTGGTGGTGGAGACAAAAGGAAAGGCGAAGAGTCAGAACAAGGAATTTCGTTCATCCGGCAAACCCCTGTATCCCGAGCTTCCTTTGGCGGTGCTGGTGGATGGGGGTTCGGCCTCAGGATCGGAGATCGTGGCCGGAGCCATTCAGGATTGGGACAGGGGAGTGATAATCGGCGACACCACCTTCGGAAAGGGGCTGGTGCAGAACGTGATCCAGCTTAAGGATGGCGCCGGCCTGAAGCTGTCCACCGCCAAATACCTTATCCCCTCGGGAAGAAGCATTCAAAAATCGAAAGACTTGCCTGGCATCGTATCCTCGGCGGATGCTGAAGCGGAAGAGGAAGGCGATGCTATGGATTCCAGCACTGCCAGACAGAAGTTTTTCACCAAAGGCGGGCGAGTGGTTTACGGTGGTGGCGGAATCGCACCGGACGTGGTCGTGCCCTACGAGCAGCTTTCGCCCCTGGAGTACAATCTGTTGGCCAAGCTGTCATTCTTCGATTTCGCTGTTCATTACACCGCAGCTCATCCTGACCTGCCAAGAGATCTCGAGGTGGATGACGCCATGCTTTCGGAATTCAAGCAGTTTCTCAAGACCAAGGATTTCACCTACCAAACCTCGTCGGAGGTGGAGCTGGAGGAACTCAAGGAGGCAGTCAAGGAGGAGGCGTCGGAGCAGATAACCGGTCGGATGAAGGAGTTGGAGAGGCTGCTAAAGGCGGAGAAGGAGAAGAACTTCGAACGGTCCAGGGAGTATATCCGCTCCGAGATAAAGGAAAACATCTTAGTCAAGCTTTACGGACAAAGCGCCAAGTATGAGGGTGTTTGGTTCGAGCGCCATTCGCAAATAAAGAGAGCAATTGAGATTCTGTCCAATCCGAAGGAGTATGAGGAATTGGTATCTTCGAACTGATTACTTCATCCGGATGTTCTTTGATTCATTTAAGCTCTCAAGGGCTAGATTTATGTTGTGTCAGGACCTTACAGGATGACCGAGAATTGTCATTCTGAGCCCGTAGGGGCGAAGAATCTCGCGTCTCAAACCGCATAAAACCGAGATTCTTCACTCCTCTTCGCTCCGTTCAGAATGACACTATGGGAGTTCTCGGTCAGCCTCCTTAATCCTGACACCTTTTAAAGCGTCAGTCACCACTCTTCCCCGTACGGGGAAGAGTGGTGTTCCTGGCGCAAATAAATTGCATTCGAGTTCCATGGAAGCGAAGAGAAAATGGCTGAATTCATTTTCATGATTGCAGGAGGGATGCTCGCCGGGCTCTTGGGCTCGGTTTTGGGATTAGGCGGTGGAATCCTCATCATTCCCATGCTGACCTTAGTGTTCGGGGTCCCCATGCGGGAGGCCATCGGAGCATCCTTGGTCTGCGTGATCGCCACCTCCTCGGGTGCAGCAAGTTTGTACGTAAGAAGGCGTCTGTGCGACATACGATTGGGGATGACCCTCGAGCTGGCGACCACGCTGGGAGCCGTTGCGGGAGGCGTGATAGCAGGAATGCTGAAACCTCAAATCTTGTCCGTTCTCTTTTCGATTGTTCTACTTTACACCGCATGGACGATGTTGCCAAAAAAGGATGAGATCAGAAACGCGCGCGACTCTGGTGACGGTGAGCCGTCGTACAAGACTACCCGACTTCCTTTGGGCATGGGCGCCTCTTTTTTCGCCGGAAACGTCTCCGGGCTTTTGGGCGTGGGAGGAGGGATTGTAAAAGTCCCGGTGATGTACATGATAATGAGAGTACCGCTCAAAACCGCAATAGCCACCAGCAATTTCATGATCGGGGTGACCGCCAGCGCCGGCGCCTTCGTCTATTTCTCCCGGGGCGAGGTCCACCCGTTGGTGGCCGGTTCCACCATGCTGGGAGTCTTTGTTGGGGCAACCCTGGGATCGCGTCTGCTCCCCAGAATCAGGGCAGAGCACCTCAAGAAGGCTTTCGTCTTCGTTCTGCTATATCTTTCTCTGGAGATGCTCTTTAGAGGATTAGGTCTCCGCCTCCTATTCTAAAAGGTTATGAGAAGCAAAAAAGAAAAAACCCTAAGTTACATCAGCACCACCCTTTTGATCGGTTCCTTTTGTGCCGCAGGATTACTGGCTCTGGGCCTGGGTATGTCGCTTCTTCAGGCACAAGTTCATGATGGTACGACCGTTCCAGTCGGTTTTTCCTTTTCCGAGTTAATTGAATCTCTTCTTAGAGGAGAAGCGACCGCCGTGATCAATTTCGGGATCTTAGTGATGATGCTGACCCCTTTCCTGAGGGTAGTCGTGGCGGCTTTCTCTTTTATCCTGGAGAAGGACTTCGCCTATGCTTCTGTGGCTTTCGGAGTCATGTTGATACTTCTGTTCACTATCATACCGAATCTGCTTTGATGCAAAGATCTAAGTCAGTGACTTCAGAGCAGCGTTTTCAACGGGTGAATATGAAAAACTCGAAACCGCCCCTGGTTCTGGTCGATTTCGACGGAACCATCACCAAGAATGACGTGGGCGCCCTGCTGTTCAAGACTTTCTCGAAAAAAGAGAGTCAGAAGATCGTCTCTTCATGGCTCAGAGGAGAAATAAACTCACAAGAGTGTCTCCAAAGAGAATGTGATCTGCTAAGGATCAGCAGGCCGGAGTTGAAAAAATTCGCCCTCTCTCAAAAAATCGATGGAAAATTTCCCGCTTTTGTCGATCTTTGTAATAGGGAGAAGATAAGACTGGTCATCCTGAGTGATGGACTGGATTTTTACATAAAGCTGATTTTAGACAAATATGGATTAGGAAAGCTTCCCTTTTACTCTAACCTTCTCGGATTTGAAGGCAGGAAGCTGAAACCCGAGTTCCCCTACTTTGATCAAGGCTGCGGACGGTGCGGAAACTGCAAGAGATATCATCTGAAAAGCTTGAAAAGAGCCAAGGAAAAGGTCGTATACATCGGTGACGGGCTTTCGGATAGATGTGCAGTAACGGAGGCGGATTTCGTCTTCGCCAAGGATGATCTGCGCAGGTTCTGCGAAAAAGAAGGCATCAAGTACTACCCGTTTCACAATTTTGGAGACGTCATTCAGACATTTCATGATCGTATTCTAAACCGGCGGAAGCTTACCTCGGGCTCAATCAAGCGTGCCCGTGGAGCATGAATAGAGGTCGGCATCGTGGCGTTCTTACCGCCTGAGGGTTCTCGTTTAAAAAAAACGCGATTCTTAAGGAGAAAAAGATTAATGAAGGCTGTTATCATGGCTGGAGGGTTTGGCACCCGTTTGAGGCCCCTTTCCTGTAACATCCCCAAGCCCATGGTATATGTCGCAAACAAGCCCATGATGGAGCATATCGTCGATCTTCTCCAGAAACATGGGATCAAAGATCTGGTGGTCCTGCTCTATTTCCAGGCTGAGAGCATAAGAAGCTACTTCGGGGACGGCTCGAAATTCGGGGTGAAGATCGAATACGTGCAGGCGCAGGAGGACTACGGCACCGCCGGCGCGGTGAAGAATGCCCAAGATCTGCTTGACGACCGGTTCCTGATCATCTCGGCCGACGTGCTGACCGACATAGATTTGAAAGCCGCCTCTGACTTCCACCAGGCAAACCGGGCCAGGGCGACCATGGTCTTAGCCCGGATGGAGAACCCCCTATCTTATGGAGTGGTCTTCACCCGAGACGATGGCAGGATATCCCGCTTTCTGGAAAAGCCCACCTGGGGAGAGGTTTTCAGTGACACGGTCAACACCGGGGTATACATAATGGAGCCGGAGGTGCTGGAACAGATACCGGAAAAGCAGAACTTCGATTTCAGCAAGAACCTCTTCCCTCACATGCTGGAAGCTGATCAGAGGCTCTTTGGTTTTGTCACTTCCGGTTACTGGAGGGACGTGGGTAACCTGGAGGAATACTTCGAGGCTCATCAGGATATCCTTGAAGGCAGGATAGGAGTTGACATCCCGGGCAACCTGCTTCATCGCGAGCACGCCAGCATCTGGGTGGGAAAGAACGTCCAGGTGGGGAAGAAGGTTGAATTCAAGGGAACGGTAATCATAGGGCACGACGCCCGGATAGGTTCCCATTCTTTCATATCCAATTCGGTAATCGGCGACCAGGTCCGGATTGGAGAGGACGTCAATCTCGATCGCTGCGTGGTCTGGAGAGACACTTCCATCGGCAAGAGGAGCATCTTGACCGAGGCAATCGTGGCAAACAACGCCAAGCTGGAGGAGGAGACGGTGGTATTCGAGAATGCCATCGTCAGCGAGAACTGCCACATTGAGAAAGGCGCCAAGATCAAGGCCAACGTGAGGGTGTGGCCGGGGAAAAAAGTGGAGACGGGGTCTATCCTCTCCTCCAGCCTGGTGTGGGGGGAGACATGGAACCGCGAGCTCTTCACCGACGCCAAGGTGATGGGAGTGGGGAATCTGGAGCTGACCCCCGAGTTTGCGGTCAAATTGGGAGCAGCCTACGGCGCCATGCTGGGCAAGGGTTCGACCGTGGTAACCAGCAGGGACGCTGGAAGCACGTCTCGAATGATCAACCGGGCCTTGATATGTGGGCTGCTCTCTGCCGGGGTGAACGTGCAAGACTTACGAACCCTGCCCATTCCTGTGGTGAGATACGAGCTTAAATCGGGAATAGAGCGGGGCGGTGTGCATACCAGGCGATCTCCCCAGGACCCCAGCCAAATCGACGTCGTCTTCTTCAACGGAGGAGGACGGGACCTCCCCACCTCCAAGACCAAGTCGGTTGAGAGACTCTTCTTCCGGGAGGATTTCAGAAGAGCATCTCCGGACGAGACGGGACAGTTGGACTTCCCCCAGCGGGTTATCGAGTCTTACCGGCAGGACTTCCTCAAATCCATTGATTCCGAAAGAATAAGAAAGGCTCAGTTCAAGGTGGTGGTCGATTACTCCAACGGGGGAGCCTGTGAGATCTTTCCCTCCATCATCGGATCTCTGGGCTGTGAGGTTATCTCTTTGAATGCCCATTTGGATCCAAAGAAGCTTTCCCGCTCGGATGATGAGCTTGCTCGATCCATTCAACATCTCTCCTCCATCGTCAAATCGGTGAATGCGGACGTCGGCTTTCTCTTCGACCCCGGGGCGGAGAAACTCTCGGTGGTGGACGGTGAGGGCGAGTTTATCCCGCCGGATCTTCTGCTTCTGATCGTCACCTCCCTTTTCTTAAGGAGCACGCCGGCTCGAAGGATAGCCGTCCCGGTGGTGGCTTCCATGGGGGTGGAAAAAATCGCAGCCGAGTACGGGGTGAAGGTAACCCGGGTAAGGAATGATCACCTGGCCATGATGGATGCGCTCTCCGATCCGGCGGCAGACTTTGTGGGAGGAACCAAGGGAGGCTTCATCTTCCCCGGATTCCAGCTGGGCGCGGACGCCATGTTCAACGTGGCGAAGATCTTAGAGCTCCTCTCCAGAAACGGTAATTCCACCTCAGCCTGCAAGAAGCGATGCCTGGCGGGTCTGCGGAGGGAGTTGGACCGGTACCATATGGTCAAGCGAACCGTCCCCTGCTCCTGGGGAAAGAAGGGTCAGGTGATGCGGGAACTCTCGAAACACACGGAAGATTGCAAGCGTCAATTAATAGACGGAGTGCGGGTGCTGAACTGCGACTCCTGGGTGCAGGTGATGCCCGACCGCAAAAAAGCTTCTTTCCATATACTCGCGGAGTCGACAAAGCCGGGCGAGGCGGAAAAACTTGTCGAGAAATATGCAGCTAAGGTCAACCAATGGCAGAGATGACCGGGCAAGTCAGGCTCACCGGATCAGTCCTCTCGACCCGGCAAATCTCTGCGACTCTGAATTCAAATCCTTCTAAGATATTGAGAGCGACAACTACCCGATAAGATGCGCCACAAGCGCTGATTCTCATCGGCAGGTGCGAATGTCTTCAAAAGGGGCGGGAATTCATCCCGCCCCTTTTCATCTCTGCCCCACCAAGCCTAAATCCTCCCGGTTGAACTCAACACCAAATCTTGCAGGGGAATTCTCCCCTGAGAATAAGTTTCTTAAAGACTCACACAGCCTTCAAAAAAGTCAATTTTCCGCTTGCCAACCATCTTCTCGCTCTTATATTGAAAGAAAAGACGAACAGGAAAACTGGCCAACCAGAGCGTGCAGAATCATCGGTTAACTCTCTTTGTTTAACGGAGGGGAAAAATGCCAGAGGAACAAGTTGGAAAGGTGCAATCCTATTTCCGCAAGATCGGGGTGGCCGCCATCAACATTACCGATGGTGAGCTGTCGGTGGGGGATACCATCCACATCAAGGGACACACCACCGATTTCACGCTGAAGGTGGAGTCCATACAGATTGAGCACGAGCAGGTTCAGATCGCCAAGCCCGGGGATTCGATAGGGATCAAGGTGAGCGAGCCGGTACGGGATCACGATACGGTGTATAAGGTAACGGAATAGTACTTCTAAACAATCAACAAACCGGCGCTCAGATGATAAACAATCGATAGGGGGAAGAATCTCTTCTGTCTCGAAATACATCTTCATCCATAGTTCAATTTCTAATCTGAAATGAAAATGGGAGCGAGGAGCAACGGTGTGATCGACTTAGACGAACTTCCGCGTGAACAACTGATCGGCATGCTGGATGATTTCGCCAAGAATTGGCTGGCGCACGACGGGCTGTGGTTTCAGGCGGTGGAGCGGGAATTCGGCATGGAAGCCGCCATCAGGCTTGACCGCAATTGCTGGGAGAAGTTCACCATTCTCGAGGCCAAACGGATAATGGCTCGTCACAACATTCCTGAGAGGAGCGGTCTGGAAGGTCTGAAGAAGGCCCTGAATTACCGCCTTTACAGTCGCCTCAACGTCCAGGAGGTGGTTGAGGAAACAGAGAACCGTTTCGTGTTTCGCATGAACAACTGCCGGGTTCAGTATGCCCGCAACCAAAAGGGTCTTCCGGATTTTCCATGCAAGCCGGTGGGGCTTGTGGAATACAGCGGGTTTGCCAAGACCATCGATCCGCGCATCCGGACAACCTGCATAACCTGTCCGCCGGATAAGCATCCGAAAGAGTATTATTGCGCCTGGGCGTTTGAAATATAGGGTCATGGGCTAAGTGGCACGGGTCAAGAAAGATGATTATTTGGGGTGGTGGGGTGGAACGTAGCCGCCCCGTTTCCGCCAGATGCGGTCAGACGACCACCTGTCGGGGCGGATCTGCCTAGGGCAGACAGGTTGCGTGGTTTGAGGGTTTGCAGTTGCATCAGGAGTTTCTCCTGACGCACACCTTGTGTCAGGACTAGCTCCTGACACAACTTAAAGAAACAAATCTGGTAGGCCGCCCATCGGGGCGAAAAAGGGGATTGAGGTCATGATGGTGTCCTTGGGGCCGCGAGCGGGCCTGATAGACCACCGGTCTCAGGGTTTTCAGTGGCGTACTCATTCGGGTGGATTAAGTAACGTCTTTCTCGGAACAAACAGTGATTCACAATCTCCCTCTCCATTGATGGACGAGGGCAAGATGAGGGTGGTTGACTCAATGAGTCAAGGGAGCGATATCGGAAATCGCTTCTGTCACCCTCGCCTCAGAAGAGAGGGCGAGAAGAATCGCTAAGAGGAATCCCAGCTTCGGACATTTAATCTTATTGCACTATGTTAGCCAAAGTTCTATCCAGCGCGGTATTGGGAATTGACGCCTACGTCGTGGAGGTGGAGGCAGACATCACACCCGTGCTCCCTGCCTTTGCCACGGTGGGTCTGCCCAACGAGGCGGTCAAGGAGAGCAAGGAGCGGGTTATGTCCGCCATCAAGAACTCCGGCTACATTTTCCCCAACAAGAAAGTCACCATAAACTTAGCTCCGGCTGATGTGAGAAAAGAAGGCTCTGCATTCGATCTTCCCATGGCTATTGGCATCATAGCCGCCACCGGCCAAACGGCAAGAGATAACTTTGATGAATACGTCATCTTGGGCGAGCTTTCATTGGATGGAAGCTTAAGATCGATTCGGGGAGCCTTGTGCATGGCGCTTCATGCCCGTGAATGCGATAATCTAAAGGGAATGATTCTGCCCAAGGAGAACGCCAAAGAGGCGGCAATGGCAAAGGGACTGAAGGTCTATCCGGTCGAGTCCTTAAACCAGACCATAGATTTTCTGGAAAATGGCGATACCATAGAGCCATTTGAGATCGACGTGGCTGAAGTCTTTGAAAGAGCAACGGAGTATCCCATCGATTTCTCTGACGTGAAGGGTCAGGAGCATACCAAGAGAGCTATAGAGGTGGCAGCGGCCGGAGGGCATAACATAATATTGATTGGCCCGCCCGGATCAGGCAAAACCATGTTAGCCAGGCGGCTTCCCACCATCCTGCCCAACGTGACCTTAGATGAGGCCCTTCAGACCACCAAGATTCACTCGGTTGCCGGGCTTCTGCCACCGGATACTGCGTTGATAGCCACCCGGCCTTTTAGATCTCCTCATCACACCATAAGCGATGCCGGGCTGATCGGCGGAGGAAGAATCCCGCGGCCCGGAGAGGTTAGCCTGGCCCATCACGGCGTTTTATTTTTGGACGAGATGCCGGAGTTCCGCAAGGAAGTGCTGGAGGTATTGAGACAGCCCATGGAAGACGGACGGGTGACCATCTCACGTGCCGCTATGACCCTGACTTTTCCCGCCAAGTTCATGCTGGCCGGAGCATTAAACCCGTGCCCTTGCGGATACCATGGCGATCCGTCACACGAATGCATCTGTACGCCTTTTCAGATTCAAAGATATATGGCAAGAATATCGGGACCGCTCCTGGATCGAATAGACATACACATAGAGGTGCCAGCGGTAAAGTTCAAGGAGCTCTCCGGGCAGCCCACCGGGGAGTCGTCGAGCGCGGTGAGAGAGAGGGTGAACGCCGCCCGGGGAGTACAACTGGAAAGGTTCAAAGATGAGAAAGACATCTTCTGCAATGCTCACATGGAATCCAAGGAGATCAGGAAATACTGCCCCATCGACGACGATTCCAAGGAACTCCTACGGCAAGCGATAACTCGCTTGGGCCTCTCTGCCCGCGCCTACGACCGCATCCTGAAAGTCTCCCGCACCATCGCCGATTTAGAATCCGTCCCCGACATCCTGCCCCAGCACATAAGCGAAGCTATTCAGTATAGGAG
>JBARPX010000274.1:0-29759 GCA_049643405.1 Candidatus Zixiibacteriota bacterium | reverse complement strand
GTGCTTGACAATGATTATATCGGTTATGGCATAAGGCACTTCCCGTTTGAGTGGCTTCAAGTGACGGCGGCACACGAGTTCTTTCACGCCGTTCAGATGGGCTATGATGGCCGGGAGTACGAAACCGAGCCGTTCAGACCTTACTGGATGGAGATGTCGGCGGTTTGGATGGAGGAGATGGTTTACGACAACGTTGACGACTATGTGGGTTATCTCGCTAACTTCTACGATCACCCTGAGTGGTCCTTGAAGACCTTCAGCACCGAGGTTCCCGTTGAAGCTCTCCACGCTTACGGCAGCTGCGTGTGGCCAATGTATCTTCAGGAAAGATTTGATGATACCACCATAATAAAGAGGATCTGGGAAGAATGCGCCAAGGTTCCCGGAGACAATGCCATAGACTGTCCAGGTTGTCCCGGAGGCAAGTCTGCCACAGATATAGTCCTGGAGGAAAAAGGGTATGCCTTCGAGGAAGCTTTCCGGGAGTTCACGGTGTGGAACTACTTTACAGGAGATAGAGCTAGAACTGAATCTTACTACTCGGAGGGAGAGGCCTTTCCGCAGGTGAAAGTCGGGGATTTACATTATCACACCACATATCCCGTGTTTTCTCCGTCGGGTCCGAACCATCCGGAAAACCTGGGCTCGAACTACGTCGTTTTCGTCCCCGATGCTCAATTAGACACAGGCGGATTGAGAATAGAATTCAACGGGCACGAGGGAGACTTCGTTGTTTCCGCAGTGGGATACAAATCGTATCCCCACGCACCTTTTGATACTTCCTTTATAGGAGTCGCGAAGATTTACGACTGGATGGCCTATGATCAGGTCGTCATGATTCCGGCCGTGGTGACAAGAAGCCCGGACGACTACTGGATATATGACTATCAGGCCTTTCATGACAGTTCCCTGACTGGAGATTACATTCCGCCTGAGGAGGATAGAGTACTTCAGAACTATCCCAATCCCTTCGTGATCACAGGTGAAACTGACCGAACGTTTTTCCCGTTCATCCTCTCGTCGCCGAGCCGCGTGCGAATTGACGTGTTTAATTTGAGCGGAGAACGGATAAAGACTATCCGCTCCAAGCGTGACATTATACTCTCACGGGAAGAGTATACCGACTTGGCGAGTCTTCGAGAGCTTGATCTATTCTGGGACGGAAGGAATGAGGAAGGGGAGTACGTATCGTCGGGCGTCTATCTGTACATATTCAGGACTGACAGAGCCACGGAGGTTAAGAAGATAGCGGTGATCAGATGAGTCTTTCTGCCAGGAAGCTTGCCCTCATGGGGGTTTTGATTGCCCTGGCCATCGCTTTAAAGCTTCCCATACTCTCCGTTCCAAACGTCGAGTTCTTCACCTTTATAGTCTTTTCTTCCGGTTATCTCTTGGGCATGATCGGGGGGGCAGTGGTGGGAGTCATCTCCATGTCTATTTACACCTCCTTTGTGACACCATATGGTTTGCCTCCTTTGCCCATAGCGTTCGCGCAGGTCTCCTCCATGGCCCTGATAGGCCTCACCGGAGGGTTGGTCTTCAAGCTCGATACGTCTGTTTTTAGATTAAACCTTTCTTCCCGAACAATGGCCATCGTTGTGACCATGGGGATCTTCGGTTTTTCCCTTACCCTGATTTATGATCTACTCACCAACTTAGCTACTGCCTTCGTGATAGGTCAATTCCTGCCGGTGATGATTGCGGCCGTTCCTTTGTCACTCGTTCACATTTTCTCAAACGTGATCATCTTTGTTGTATTATCACCCCTTCTTCTGAAGATGGCAAGATTCTATCGCGAAAGGGTTTGATGGAAGGCGAATATTCGTAGTCCGGCAGGCGTTGATCTTGGGCCTTGCCCATATCTTCCTTTGAAAAGTGTTTGATCTGCATTTGGTCTCCACACGCGAAAGTCAAAAATCACTTGACACACTGATTCTCAGCCGTATATTTATTGGTGGGGATAGGGTGTTACCAGGGCGACGGACAAGTCTTTTCTTCAAAAGAGTAATCGCCACGCGGAGCGGCTGATCGATGAGAAAAACAACTCTCCTTCTGATCTTTTCTTTGACGCTGCTACTCCTTGGCAACGCAAATACCCATGCTCAGTGGGAAGGGGCTGAGGTGCAGCAGCTCACCCATGACGACCTTCCCAATAGGATAGTCGGACTGTACGTGGATGACACCGATGAACTTTTTTTGCTCTATGCCGAGGGTGTCAGGGACACATTGAGCGGATTTGTCTACGATTACACGTTACTCTACACCACCAGAGAGAAGGGCGGAAACTGGAGCGAGCCACAAGAGATACAAACACCTGAGTATATCATTGGACAGAGCCGCAAATCGGTCGTGGGATTTGACACGAGAACGCGCAAAACCCACATTCTCTACTATGGACGCGCACTTTGCGACACCCTGTACTACACAAACACCGACATACCTAACTGGGAATTCCTTAAGGTCGACTCCCTGGAACAAGGTCATGAATATGTGGTGCCGGATATAGCCTTTGACTCTCTGGGAAATGTCCACGTCGTTTGGTACGAGTCTTATTGGTCTGGAGGTCGCTGGGCTGAGTTCTGGTACGCCAACAATTCAACCGGCACTTGGGCAAAACAGCCAGTATCACCGCCCATATACCTGGGTTGGGGAAGCACACATGGTGCGATCTTAGCAGTTCAGAACAACGGAATCGCCCATATAGTTTACGAAGGACTTGGTGTGTCAGAATGTTACTACGTGAGAAACGACAGTCTAAACAGCGACAACTGGGTGACAGATACCATTCCCAGACCGTCGATTCCCCTGTGTTCCCACCGGTTTCAAGAATTGTTGGCCGACGCCTCAGACAGGATTCACCTTTTCACCCAAGGGTACAGTTGCACGGGCGACACGATCTTTCAGTTGTATTTCCACAAGCAGGGTGACGACAGCGTCTGGAGCGAAGCCAGTCTGGTACAGGTCCATCCTCCGGATAGCGGAGTGATAGGGGACTATTTTGTTGATTCGGAATACAACGTTCACCTCTCTCTCGCAGCTTTCGGCGGGTTCAGTGTATTCTACACCAACAACAAGCTCGGGAGTTGGCTGGAACCGAAACGCCTGCTACATTATCACGAAGCTCCATTTGCAGGGGAGTCATTCAGCTTTGTGATAGACTCCGAGAATCAGGGACATGGTGCGTACACTTCTCTGGAATCACCTCCGGATGTCTGGGACGAGGATTCTTTTGAGGTGTACTACTACTCCCCCTCGAATTCTTCCGTGGACGCGTCGGAAGAAAGCGCACCTCCTGGTTTCGCGCTCTTTCAGAATTATCCCAATCCTTTCAATTCGGTTACCAGTATTCAGTATACAGTAAGCAGTAGGCAGAACCACCCCGTCCACACCACTCTCAAAATCTACAACACTCTGGGAAAAGAGGTCCGGGAGTTGGTGAACACAAACCGATCCACGGGTAGTTATTCAATCTCCTGGGATGGGAAAAACAATGCCGGGAAGGAGGTGGCAAGCGGGATATATTTCTACCAGCTAACGACCGTCAACCACAAGCAGACTAAACGGATGATCATGCTCAAATAGTTAGACCCGGGCGAGCCCCCGGATATGATCTATTGGGTCGTCCGCCTTCGGTCAGAGCGACTCCCCTCGCGTCTTTAGATGCAGTTCCCCTTTTCGTACGCCCTCCTTTCTCCCTTTAGCGCAAGACTTCCATTCTCTCTCCGCGCGTTTGTGACAAATTTCACTTGACATCAACGATTTGGGCGTATATACTGATAGACTTTGGAGTTAGGAAACACCATCTTGCGTTGGTTAGATCAGAGTTGACCCGCAAGTTAATCCAAACAGCATGAATCGAAAAGCGAGGACAAAATGGTAGGAATAACCGGCTACGGAGCCTACGTTCCCAGACACCGGATCAAAGTGGAAGAAATCGCCAAGGTGTGGGGTGCAGACGCCCCCAGCTACAAGAAGGGCTTGCTGCTTTATGAGAAATCGGTCCCCAGCCCGGATCAGGATACCATCACCATGTCGGTCGAGGCAACCAAGTATGCCCTGAAACGGGCAGGCATCGATCCCAAGGAGATCGGAGCAGCCTACGTGGGGTCAGAGTCCCACCCATACGCGGTGAAGCCTTCCGGCACAGTCCTGGCAGAGGCCATCGGAGCCACGCCGGAGGTACACTGCGCCGATTATGAGTTCGCCTGCAAGGCGGGAAGCGAAGCCATGTTTGTTTGCATTGGTCTGGTCGAATCCGGTCAGATCAAGTATGGTTTAGCGGTGGGAGCGGATACCTCTCAGGGCGCACCGGGTGATGCACTGGAATACTCGGCAGCCGCTGGAGCGGCGTCGTTCATCTTTGGCAAAGACAAGTTGATAGCAAAAGCCCTCCACACTTATGCCTACATGACCGACACTCCGGATTTCTGGAGAAGGGAGCATCAATTCTATCCCCGGCACGCGGGCCGTTTCACCGGCGAGCCTGCCTACTTCAAACATATCACCGGGGCGGCGGAAGGGATCATGAAGAAGGCAAACATGAAGCCGGAGGATTTCAACTACGTTATCTTCCACCAGCCCAACGGTAAATTCCCCCAAAGGGTGGGAAAGATGCTGGGATTCAAGAAGGAGCAGATAGAGCCGGGATGGCTTTCTCCCACCCTGGGCAATACCTACTCCGGATCGTCTCCCATGGGACTCACCTCCACCCTGGACATCTCCAAACCCGGAGACAAGATACTGATGGTCTCTTACGGCTCGGGTGCGGGAAGCGACGGCTTCATCTTCGAGGTGACGGATAGGATTAATGAAGTGCGGGATAAAGCACCGCATACCAGATTCCAGTTGGACAACAAGAAGAAGTATATAGAATACGGCACCTATGCCAAGTTCAGAGGCAAGATCCGGATGGGTACGTAAGCTAACCGGTGCCGGATAGAATGCCGCGTAGCCAGGGGTTTACCCCTTGGCGGCAAGCCGTGAAGACTTGCCTGCGCGTTTGATCTGAAGAAAGCAGACTCAATTAAGGAGAAGGGACATGAGAGACGTTGCCATCATAGGCGTTGGAATGAACAAGTGGGGGGAATTATGGCAGAAATCGTTGAGGGACATTTTCGTGGAGAGCGCCCTCTTGGCTATTGAGGATGCCGGAGTCGATCACATCGATTCCATGTACGTGGGCTGCATGAGCTCGGGGCTTTTCGTGGGTCAGGAGCATTTAGCATCGCTTTTGGCTGACTACCTCGGAACCGCCCCCATTCCCTCAGCCCGTGTAGAATCCGCCTGTGCATCAGGTGGCCTGGCGGTGAGGATGGGATTCATGGACGTTGCCTCAGGCATGTCGGATATCGTCCTGGTGGGGGGAGTGGAGAAGATGACCGACGTGGGCGGAGATGGCGCCACCTACGCACTTTCCACCGCGGCGGATCAGGAGTACGAGGTGTACCAAGGAATAACCTTCCCGGGTCTTTATGCACTTATGGCCAGAAGTCACATGCATAAATATGGCACCACCAGAGAGCAGTTGGCCCACGTGGCGGTGAAAAACCATGAGAACGGTTCCAAAAATCCTCTGGCCCAATTTCCGCAGAAGGTCACGGTGGACCAGGTGCTCAACTCGATCATGGTAGCAGATCCTTTGACCATACTGGACTGCTCTCCCATCACCGACGGCGCTGCATGTGCCATTTTGTGCCCAGCGGAGATGGCGAAGAAGATCTGTAAGAAGCCCCCGGTGAAGATAATCGGCGCAGGCAATGCAACTGATACTATCGCCCTGCACAGCCGCTCTGATTTTACCAAGCTTAACGCAACCGTGAAGGCGGCTGAGGCGGCTTACAAGATGGCTGGCGTGAAGCCTGAGGATATCGATCTTGCCGAGGTGCACGACTGCTTCACCATAGCTGAAATAATAGTCAGCGAGGATTTAGGCTTCTTCAAGAAGGGTGAGGGAGGGAAAGCTGCCGAGAGCGGCGCGACAGCCATCGGAGGAGAGAAGCCGATCAACTCCAGCGGTGGACTGAAATCGAAAGGACATCCGGTGGGGGCAACCGGAGTAGGACAGGTGGTGGAAGTAGTTCATCAACTCAGGGGAGAGGCCAAGGAAAGGCAACTCAAGGATGCCAGAATTGGACTTACCCAGAACATGGGTGGAAGCGGCGGAAGTGCGGTGGTACACATAATGCAGGCGATGTAAGTGCACGATCAGTCGAAGCAAATGCAGATGACCCGTGAAGTGTCATTGCGAGGAGTCCCCAGGATAGGGGACGACGAAGCAATCTCCTGAGATTGCTTCGCTCCTTCCAGTCGCTCGCAATGACGACATAGGAGTTTCGATACGAGCATCGACACCGATAGACGAGAAAATCAATATACGGAGGTAGCTGAATGTTTCCGGCCAGGTACTGGAGAGAGATACCCCAGAGATACAGATTAGAGGCGAGCAAATGCAAAAGCTGCGGGAGAATATACTTTCCCCCACGGCTCATTTGCGCTGGATGCAAGTCCAGGGATTTCGAAGAGATAAAACTCAAGGATCAGGGAAAGCTGCTGAGCTTTACGGTGATCCGGGTGGCCCCCAGCCAGTTCGTGGATCAGTCCCCTTACGCCATGGGGATAGTAGAACTGGATGATGGAGCCAGATTTCTGGCCCAGATTGCGGATTGCGATCCTGACCAGCTTGAGATCGGGATGAGGTTGAAGCTGGAGTTCCGAAAGATCCAGGAGGACGGAGAAGCCGGCATCCTGTGTTACGGATACAAATGCGTTCCAGCATAACCGGATTTGCTACCGGCACAGGAGCCCGATTTGGTGATCACCGGAATATAGGTCTTTAACCGGCTGCGGCCGGATCTATTGGCAAACGAACTCTTTGAGTCGGCACCCAACAGAGAACTGCCAACTGATGACTGCCAACTGCCAACTGTCAACTGCTAACTGTTTACATATGTTTCGAATAGAAAGCAAAGTTGATACGAAGAGCTCTGAGTTTCAGCAGAACAAAGCTGAAATGCAAAGGCTGGTCGCAGAGTATCAGGAAAGACTGAAGAAGATAAAACTGGGGGGACCGGAGAAGCTCCGCAAAAGACATCACGAGAGGGGAAAGCTACTGGTCAGGGAGAGGCTGGATCTTTTATTCGACAACAACACTCCCTTTATGGAGTTATCTCCTCTGGCCGCCTACGACATGTACGACGGCGGTGCGCCTGCCGCGGGCGTGGTCACCGGCGTGGGCGTGGTGCACGGACGGGAGGTCTTGGTGGTGGCAAACGATGCCACCGTCAAGGGGGGAACCTACTTCCCCATCACCATAAAGAAGCATGTGCGGGCACAAGAAGTTGCCATGGAGAACCGCCTTCCTTGCCTCTACTTAGTCGACTCCGGCGGCATCTTTCTTCCCTATCAGTCGGGAACCTTTCCCGATAAGGATCATTTCGGAAAGATATTCTATAACCAAGCTCGCCTCTCCGCCATGGGCATTGCTCAGATCGCCATTGTGATGGGTTCCTGCACCGCAGGAGGTGCTTACGTTCCCGCCATGAGTGATGAGGCGGTGATCGTCAGGAAGCAGGGGACCATCTTCATCGGCGGTCCGCCTCTGGTGAAAGCGGCAACCGGCGAGGAAGTGACCGATGAGGAGTTGGGAGGCGCCGACGTTCACTGCAGGATCTCCGGCGTGGCCGATCATTATGCCTTAAATGATAAGCATGCGCTTGAAATCGCCAGAAACATTGTCGAATCTCTGGATCCACCCAAGAAATTCGAGTTGGACGTGGCTGAGCCGGAAGACCCTTATTATGACCCTGAAGAAATCTACGGTATAGTTCCCCGGGATTTGAGAAAGCCCTATGACATCCGGGAGGTCATCGCCAGAATAGTCGACGGAAGCAGATTCCAGGAGTTCAAGGAGCTCTACGGACCCACCATCGTCACCGGGTTTGCCCGGATCATGGGTTACCCGGTGGGAATATTAGGCAACAACGGAGTGCTCTTCTCCGAAAGCTCTCTTAAGGCGGCTCACTTCATCAATCTCTGCACCATGCGCAAGATCCCCTTGATCTTCATGCAGAACATCACCGGCTTCATCGTGGGCAAGCAATATGAACATGGTGGGATAGCCAGGGATGGGGCGAAGCTGGTGCACGCGGTGGCCAATGCAGACGTCCCCAAGTTCACCGTGATCGTGGGCGGCTCCTATGGAGCCGGTAACTACGGCATGTGCGGTCGAGCATACGATCCGCGCCTCATCTGGATGTGGCCCAACGCAAAGATCTGTGTGATGGGGGGAGAGCAGGCGGCTAACGTTCTTTTGACGGTGAAGATGAGGCAGCTTGAGAAACAGGGCAAGACCATGACCAAGGAAGAGCAGGAGAAGTTTATGGAGCCTACTGTTAAGAAATACGAACAGGAGTCCAGCCCTTACCACAGCGGCGCCAACCTGTGGGACGACGGGATCCTGGATCCGCTGGAGACTCGCACGGCTTTAGCATTGGGCATCTCCATGGCCTTGAACGTTCCGATTCCCGATCAGAGATTTGGAGTTTTCAGAATGTAGTCTTGCTCGTTCATATGATTCTCTAAGATACGACGAAGATAGTTCCCAATAAATTACAGTAAGTAGTTTTTTTAGTAACTTAGAAGTGGAGTGGTGGGAATTGGCAGAAGAGCGGAAGTTCGAGACTATCACATACTCCCTCAAAGACAAGATCGCGACGGTCACCCTCAATCGTCCTGAGGTTCACAACGCCTTCAACGAGGTGATGATCGCGGAGCTTACCGAGATATTCAAAAAGATTTCCGAAGACGATCAGGTGCGGGTTGCAGTTCTGACCGGAAACGGCAAATCTTTCTCTGCTGGTGCGGACTTAAACTGGATGAAGAAGATGATAGACTTCAGCTACGAGCAGAATCTTGATGATTCGCTCAAGTTGGCTGAGTTGTTTTACCTTATGTATTCTCTGCCCAAGCCGATCATCGCCAGGGTGAATGGTGCGGCCATAGGTGGAGGAACCGGCCTGGTGGCGGTTTGCGATATTGCCATTGTCTCGGAGAGGGCCAAGTTCAGCTTAAGCGAAGTGAAGCTGGGATTGGTCCCGGCATGTATCTCCCCCTACGTGATCCGCAAGGTGGGCGAGGGGAGATGCAGAGAGTTCTTCCTCACCGGAGAAAGGCTAACTGCCATCAGAGCCACGGAGCTGGGGCTGGTAAATCAGGCCGTGCCACCGGAAGAACTGGATCAGGCAGTGCAGGAGAAAGCTGTTCAACTCGTATCCAGCGGCCCCAGGGCGTTGGCCATGTGCAAGGAGCTTTTGAAGAGTGTCCCAGGTATGGATTTCGAAAAGGCGAAGACTTACACCGCAGACATGATCGCCTCCATGCGAATAGGAGACGAAGGGCAGGAAGGGATGAACGCCTTTCTGGAGAAGAGAAAGCCCAAGTGGACAGAATGAGGTAGGGACAGGGTTTGTCCTTCAAGATAAATCCTTCAGGGTGAATCCCTGTCCGCGCCACGGACAGCCACAAGGTTTCATCCTGAAGGGCTGTTCCTACGATTTTAGATTATGATAAAGAAGATACTCATAGCCAACCGGGGGGAAATCGCTGTCCGGATCATTAATGCCTGCCGGGAGATGTCCATCCCAACGGTTGCAGTTTTCTCCACCGTGGACAGAGCCGCTTTGCACGTTCAGATGGCAGACGAGGCGTTCTGCATCGGAGACCCGCCCCCGCTGGAAAGCTATCTCAATATAGACAAGATCATCCAAGTGGCCAAAGACTCCGGGGCCGATGCCATTCATCCGGGTTATGGATTCTTAGCGGAGAATTCCGATTTTTGCGAAAGATGCGAGAAAGAGGGAATCATCTTCATCGGGCCGAATTCCAGAGCCTTGAGATTGGTGGGCGACAAGGTGGCGTCGCGCAAGACCATGACCGAAGCCAGGATTCCGATCATCCCTGGAATGATGAAAAGCGGGAAGGACGTGAAGGGATTCAAGGAGGCCGCAGAGAAGATCGGCTACCCGGTGATGATCAAGGCCTCTGCCGGAGGTGGGGGAAAGGGAATGAGAATCATCGTTTCTCCCGACGAGTTGGAAAAGGGAATCGAGGCCGGGATGCGCGAGGCCAAGTCCGCTTTTGGAGATGAATCCGTCTACCTGGAGAAATACATCGAGGAGCCTCGGCACGTCGAGTTTCAGGTATTGGCAGACAATTCCGGAAATGTCGTTCATCTTTGTGAAAGGGAATGCTCCATTCAGCGAAGACATCAGAAAATCGTGGAGGAGACGCCTTCGTGCGCCCTGGATGAGAACTTGAGGACCAAAATGGGCGAGGTGGCCAGGAAGGTGATTAAGGTCTCCGGCTATAACAACGCCGGAACGGTTGAATTCCTGCTGGACAAGAACAAGAACTTCTATTTCCTGGAAGTGAACGCCCGGCTTCAGGTGGAGCATCCTATAACCGAGCTGGTGACAGGAGTGGACCTGGTAAAACAGCAGATAAGAATAGCCTCCGGAGAAAAGCTCTCGTTCACGCAGGAGGATATCAGGCAAAGGGGTCACGCCATAGAATGCAGAATCTATGCGGAGGATCCGGAGAACAACTTCTTCCCTTCCTCCGGCAAGATTCTTTTCATGAAGGAACCCTCAGGGCCGGGCGTCAGGCATGACTGCGGCATATACTCCGGCGTCGAAGTCTCGGTCTACTACGATCCCATTCTGTCAAAGGTGATCACCTGGGGAGAGACCAGGGAGGATGCCCGCAAGCGCATGATCCTGGCGCTGTCCAACTACACAATTCTGGGAATCAAGACCTGCATCGACTTCCTGGCTTCGGTCATGGAGCATTCCGAATTCGTCGCCGGGAACACCCAGACCAACTTCATCCAGAAAAACATGTCAGCTTGGATGGAGACGAAAAAAGAGAAGCGGTTCACGAATGAAGCTCTAATAGCGGCAGCCATATCTTCGCAGACCAAGACCCCCTCCAGGAAGCCGGTACGAGGAAAAGAGGAGATGCCCAGCCCCTGGCTGACCGTGGGTAGGTGGAGAATAGGAGAGGAGTAGAGTTGAGAGTTTAGAGTCAAGAGTAAAGAGTAAGGAGTAAGGAGTAAGGAGTAAAGAGCAAAGAGCTTTCAAACCAAGAGCTGACCGGAAAAACGGTGCAGGACTATAAGAAACTGGAGATATGGAATAGGGCGATGGATTATGCAGTTGAAATATACGGCTTGTCAGCCCGGTTGCTTTCTATCGAGAAATATGGTTTGACCTCCCAAATCCGACGCGCTGTCTGCTCGATTCCTCTGAACATTGCAGAAGGTTCAGGCTGTGAATCACAGAAGGAATTCAGATTGTTCTTAGGGTATGCCCATCGATCTACTCATGAGGTGTTGACTGTTCTAGAGTTAATAGAACGTCTAAAACTCTGCGAGACCAAGCAGGTTCGGGACTTGTTGGAGAAGGGAAAGGAAATCCGTGCAATGATCCACGCCCTCATAAAGAGGCTGCAAACTCTGAACTCTTAACTCTCGACTCTGTACTGTTTCTTATCATGGAACTGGAATTCAATATAGAAAACAAGCCGCACAAACTCCAATTGGAGTTCAAAGACGGACGATACAAGGTCAATCTTGACGATCACGAGTACGCGGTGGACTCCTCTGTTATCTCCGACAACTGTCTTTCTCTTCTGGTAGACGGCAGAGCATTCACCGTCTACTTCGCTGAAGCCAACGGGAAGCAATATGTCTCCATTGGGGGGGAACAGTTCTGCATAGAAGAAGCCCAATCAGAAGTTTCGATGGCATCCGGTGGTGACGCGACTGCGGTTGACGAGGCTCCCGTGGCCGCCTCCCCAATGCCGGGCAAGGTGGTTAAGATATTAGTCGAGGAAGGCGACCAGGTGGAACGGGGGCAGGGGCTGGTGATCGTGGAGGCGATGAAAATGGAGAACGAGATCAAGTCGCCGGTTAAGGGGAAGGTGGAGAAGATTAACTTCAAACCCGGCGACCTGGTCGATGCCGCTCAGCCGATCGTCGAGTTAGAGCCGGGAGTAGAAGGATAACTCCTTTCCCAGAGAATCTCAGTCGGGGGCAACCAGCACTTATGCGACGACCGGAAACGCTTGTATCCAGGGGGCAGGTAAGAAGAGAGACTCGTCAAATAACATCACCCAGCGCGACATATCTGACGCTTTGACTCGCGCTTAGCACGAGAAAAATAGGAGGCGCAAAATGGGTAAAACACTCCCGATGGTCTTAGTGTTATGGGTAATGGTAATGGGACTCATGATTATTTCCTGCGCCGAGGAAGAGAAAAGTCCCCAAAAGGTAGAGGAAGTTGCGACAGAAGATGCAGAATCTCAAGCTCCCAAAGCTCAAACAACAGATGCGTTTTCGGGTAACCCGATAAACAAGAACGTCTATGCGGACTATCAGGGGAAGCGAATATACTTCTGCTGTGCCAGCAGCAAGAGACAGTTCGAAAGTGACCCTGAAAGATATATCGCGAAATTCCGGGAACAGGGGGTTACGCTAGAAGATGCTCCCGCAGGGCGATGAAGATGGAAAACGAGATCAAGTCTCCGGTTAAGGGAAAGGTGGAGAAGGTGAATTTCAAACCCGGCGAGTTAGTGGATGCGGCCCAGCCGATAGTGGAAATAAACCCGGAAAGAGGAAAGCTAAGGTCTACCTGAATTTCCACAGGATACTCCCCGCCCTAAGTTCAAGATTCATTCAGAAATCCTTAATAGTCTTACCCCAGCTCGAAGGGCCTTTCCCAAAATAGTCTCGGCCTATAGCAGAAGGCTTCAGCCTTCCGCTACATCTGGAGTGCTGGGCACGCAAGCGGGAGTGGCCAACAGGCGATCCGGCCGCTACTTGTGTTTGGATTTCCTCTGGAAGAGGAGGGAGAGGGAGGCAAAATTCTTGTTGAAGAAAAAGACCATGATTCCAAGAAAGAGGAAGAGGAAGTCTTTGATGAGCAGGTTTGCGCCCTCCTTCTTTCCGGCTGGATCGGTGGAGAAGCAGCCGCAATTCAAATCTATGCCCCTGAAGAGATTTATCGAGATGGCGACCACGAAGACCATCAGCAGTAGGCAGATCAGAAATGCGGCGCTTTCGGTGAATATGCCCAGAATCAAGAAAAGGCCGGCTATCAACTCAACCCAGGGAAGGGTGATGGCGAAGATATTTATCAAGAAGGAGGGGAGAATCTTGAAGTTGTAAATTATCCGGGCGAACTGCTCCGGATGAGCGATCTTGTCCAAGCTGGCGTAGATGAAGATAACACCCAGGATCACCCGGAATATCAACACAACTCTTTTGTCCGTAGCTACGCTGGCTGACGCTTTCAATGCTCTCATTTCTTATTCACCGGTTTCAATGGGCAATCCCGCTTGCTGCCATTCCTGCCATCCGCCGAAGAAGACCTTTATGTTTTCATACCCCAGCTCGCGCAGCTCTCTCGCGAGAAGCAGACTCTCCTCGCATTCGGTTCCGTCGCAGTAGGCTATGATCTCTTCCTCCCGGGGGAGCTTGGGCAAGACCTGCGGAGCATATTCCTCGGATTCCTCATAGGGAAGGTTGACAGCTCCTTTGATGTGCCCCGCCTTGAAGTCTTCAGGATAGCGAGCATCCAAGAAAACGGTATTCTTGGACTGAAATTTCATCATGGCGTAATCCAAGCTGATGGCGGGTGGATCAACGTCCTCCTCGTAACCGTAGGGAACCACCAGGCTGTCCGAAGTAATCTTAGGACTCCAGTTGCCTTTCAGGGCGATGCCGCCGGGCGAGACGGCATTATAAATCAGGCCCATGGCTGAGCCAATCAGGATTATAAGCGCGGTCTTAAGGAGAATGTCGGACAGGTTGAGCTGGGTGCGCATCGGTTTGTGAGTCTTATTCTTCTGCTACGACTGCTGCAATGGGGATACTGACTCTGACTATCTTGGAGCACTCGAAGTCTAAAGTTACGGACGTGTGAAGGTTACCCAAGCTTGCCCCCTCTTTCAACCTCACGGTCATCTGGACTTTTTCGCCCGGGTCAAGGCTGTTACCGGGCAACTCGATATCGACCCCATCCGCGGGACCTTCTATCAACTCCATGAACAGCTTTTCCCCGGAGATATTTTCCAGCGTTACGGTCCGAGCCGCCCCGGGGTCCTGAGAGACCGTATCGAAATTTATTCCAGCCGGGTAGATTTTGACCAACGAATTGGTCTTTCCCAGCTTCGCGGTGAACCGCACCTCGGCAATGGGGTCCATGGGATCGTTAGAAACCACCTGGAGCTTTCTGGTGGTTTGGTCGCCGGCGATCAATTTCTCAGGATCGAAGATGACCTTCATGTCCGCACTCGCGCCAGGAGCTATCCTCTCCCTGGACAGGGGCGTAGTGGCACAACCGCACGAGGTTCTGACCTTGCCGATGATAAGAGTATCCTGCCCGATGTTTTTAACCTGGTAGGTATGAATCACTTTCCCGGTTTTGGGAACGTACCCGAAATCCCACATGGTTTCGGAGAAGGATATCCTGGCCCGGGATAGCTCTCCTTTCTGGGCAAGTGTCGGCAAAGTCGCAAACAGAACGCAAATGGCTACCATACCGGTTTTCAGTAGTGAAGTCTCGCAGAAACGCGTCCGTGAAGCCATTGACCGCCTTCCTTCCTTGATATTCTTCACATTTGTTACGAAGGTGAAAAAGATCAAGTTGGCGGGAAAAGGGAATGGCCGTTTTCTGCGAAAATTTATTTCAACTATCCTGTGAAAACAGACGTACTGGGGAAACTCGCACGACTATAACCTGGCTTCGGCGGGGAAACTAAACTGCCGGAGTGCCCGTGATGCTTCAACTCAATCTGAACATTTCCAACAGTTTTTTCTTTCTTAGAATGATCAATAGCAGGGGATATCCCAAAACGAAGCAAGCGCCGATTTCACCGATAGCGATGTAGACCACGGTAAACCAGTAGGGGAGTTGAAACAAAAGATGAAGGTAAAAGCTTACGCCGAAGGAATTCACCAAAATGGGAGGAAGCGGGGCCAGAATCGGCCTTCGGGTCCTGGCAACAAGATAGGTCAAAAAGGCGGCGAACAGAGTGAGGAGGCTTCCTCCTACGATATCATAGATGCCCAGGCCACCCAAGATATTCGCCACCAAACATCCGATGAAGAGCCCCGGTATGGCGGCAGGGGTGAGGTACGGAAGGATGGTTAAGGCCTCCGATACCCGCAGCTGTATGGGTCCATAGCTTATGGGCGCTAAAATAACAGTGGTTGTAGAATATAAAGCGGCTATTAAACTGGTTTGAGCAAGATACTTGTTCGTATATGTAGGTAGTCTTTTCCTTTCTGCCTTTGGAAGAAGAGCTATTATGATGAGAGCAATGAGACCAAAAAAGAGACCAAGGGCAAACCAGCCGGTTATGTATCTGTCCTTTCTTCGCGCCAACAAGGCGCAAATAGTGGCGAAGGCTAAGCGTAAAAATAGTAAGAATATTAGTACAAAGAGAGATACGGAGACTTCCATGAAAGGTAGACTCCTCCCAAGAGTTTGACCGTGGAATTTCCCCGTAGCCAATATATATATTCTAGAAAAGTCTGTCAACAAAAAAAGCTTGCCTTTCTAAGGGTACTTGATTTATATTCAACCACCAAGAACTCACGCAGCTGAATTTCATTTTTGGAGAGTTGGCCATGAAAATCTTAGTAGTAGGTGGTGGAGGAAGGGAGCATGCTCTGGTGTGGAAGCTTGCCTCCAGCCCGCTGGTGGACAAGGTGTTTGCCGCACCGGGAAACGCCGGAATGGCTGAGTTGGCAGAGTGCGTCGACATCAAGGTCGAGCATCTGACGCGACTGGCAGACTTTGCCCAGAGAAATTCGGTGGATCTTACCGTGGTAGGACCGGAGGTGCCCCTGACCCTGGGGATTGTGGATGAGTTTGAAAAAAGGGGCTTGAGAATTCTCGGCCCCACCAGGTCGGCGGCTGAGATTGAGGGCAGCAAGGTATTTGCCAAGCAGTTTATGAAGAAGCACCATATCCCGACCGCCAGCTTCAAGATATTCGACAAGCCGGAAGAGGCTTCTGATTTCATCAGATCGTCCGAGATGCCTTTAGTCATCAAGGCAGATGGGCTGGCGGCAGGCAAGGGAGCGATCATCGTCGAGGATCCCCGCTCTGCGCTTTCGACCATTCAGAAGATTATGGTTGACAAAATATTTGGTGGCGCCGGCTCTCGAGTGGTGGTGGAAGATTTCCTCGAGGGGGAGGAGCTCACGGTTTTGGCTTTCACCGACGGCAAGACCGTTTTCCCCATGCTTTCATCACAGGATCATAAGAAGATCTTTGACGGCGACCGGGGTCCCAACACCGGGGGGATGGGCGCCTACGCCCCCACCACCGTCGCCGACGACAGGATGATGAAGCGAATCTACGATGAGGTTTTGGAGCCCACGGTAGCCGGGTTGGAGAGAGAGGGGCGAACCTTCAAAGGAATTCTCTACGCCGGGTTGATACTTACCGAGATGGGACCCAAGGTCATGGAGTTCAACTGCCGCTTCGGCGATCCGGAAACTCAGGTGATACTCCCTCTTTTGAAGACTGATTTAGCGGAGATATTCTCATCTATCATAGATGGAGAACTCTCGTTGCAGGACGTGGAGTGGAGTGACAATTTCGCGGTGTGCGTTGTTTTGGCTTCCGCCGGCTATCCCGGAAAGTACGAGAAGGACAAGGAGATTTCCGGACTAAAAAAAGCCAGGCAGATGGAAGACGTGGTGATCTTCCATGCAGGAACCCGAAGACAGAAAGATAGAGTCTTTACCAGCGGAGGAAGAGTGTTGGGTGTGACCGCAACGGACCAAAGCATGGATGACGCCATTCACAAAGCCTACTCTGCGGCGAAAAAGATAGAATTCGAGGGAATGCAGTATCGAAAAGACATAGGACACCGAGCCACCGGCGTCAAGAAGAGATTCCTGTAGGAGAAAGCTGATCACTGGTCAAGTCATGCAGCCTTCTCGACAGGATTGATCTGCAGTGGTAATTTGAGGAAAGGAAAACCAGAATGTCAGCTCCAAAAGTGTTGATATTGATGGGGAGTGCGCGAGATCAGGAGGTTATGCTGAAAGGAGCAAAGCTCTTAGAAGATTTCGGCGTTCCCTACCAGATGGAGGTGAGTTCGGCGCATCGCAACCCGGAAAAAACCAAGAGACTGGCACAGGAGGCAGAAAAGAAGGGAATGAAGGTGATCATTGCCGGAGCAGGAATGGCAGCTCATCTGCCGGGCGTCATCGCTTCCCACACGACTCTTCCTGTAATAGGCGTTCCTCTCTCTGCCTCTTCGCTCTCCGGATTAGACTCACTTCTCTCCATCGTTCAGATGCCCTCCGGGATACCGGTGGCAACCATGGCCATCGGCGAGGCCGGATCCGAAAACGCTGCCATTCTGGCTATCCAGATCCTGGCCTTATCCGACGAGAAGCTGAAGAACAAGCTGGAGGAGTTCAAGGAAAAGGGGAGCAAGTAGCTCAGGGTCTGATGAGGTCACTTTCGTGACCCCTGACCCTGAATTTCAAAGGAGGAAAAATGGGAGGAGCTTTCGTAGTTTTCTTCTTTATCCTGGTCGTACTGGGCGTGCCGATCCTTATTCTGATACTCTTGTACAATAAGTTGGTGAGGCTCAGAAATCGATCCGAGAACGCCTGGCATCAGATAGACGTGCAACTGCAGAAGAGAGCGGATTTGGTTCCAAACCTTGTGGAGACGGTCAAAGGTTACGCCGCTCACGAGAAAAACGTGCTGGAGGAGGTGACCAAGGCCAGGTCCATCTACTCGCAAGCCGGCACCATGAAGGAGAAGGCCGATGCCACCAACATGCTTACCGGCGCCCTTAAGACGCTCTTTGCGGTGGTGGAGAATTATCCCGAGCTGAAGGCCAATCAAAATTTCCTACTGCTTCAGGAGGAGCTTTCCGGAATCGAAAGCAAGATCGCCTATGCCAGGCAATTCTATAACGACGTGGTGTTGTCCTTCAACAATACCCAGCAGGTATTCCCTTCAAACATCGTAGCCGGCTGGTTCGGATTCAAGCCCGGAGAATATTTCGAGATCAAGGAGACCAAGCGGGAAGTTCCCAAGGTGGATTTCAAGTAGCCGATTGGGGCGGCAGTTTTGGGTCGAGAGACGAAGGGTCGTAGGATAGAGTGATCTGTGCGCTTCAGAGCAGATTGCTAAAACGCGAAACCGCCCCCCGCTTCTGGATCAATCTCTCCCAAACGTTCGAATAGAAACGAGACATAAGGCTCTTGGGCGTTTATGATATATGAAGAGATAACGGCTAACAAGAGAAGAAGCTTCCTCTTAGTCTTTCTCTTTGTGATTTTTCTTTTGTTCTTGGGATGGGTTTTCGGGATGTCATACGGGGCAGGCGAAGCAGGAGTGGCGATCGCCCTGGCAGTTGCCCTGTTCGTTTCTCTTATCACATTCTTCTATGGGGACAAGATGGTTTTGGGCATCAGTCATGCCCGACCCGTGGACAGAAAGCAGAATCCTTATCTGGCAAACGTGGTGGAGGGAATGGCCATCGCGGCGGGAGTTCCGGCGCCCAAAGCTTATATCATTGACGACTCGGCCCCCAACGCCTTCGCCACCGGGAGGAATCCAGAGAATTCATCCGTTGCCGTCACCACCGGACTCTTAGAGAAGCTGAACCGGCTCGAATTGGAGGGGGTAATCGCTCACGAGATGTCGCACATAAAGAACTTCGACGTCAGATATGCCACGTTAGTGGTCATCCTGGTGGGAACTGTCGCGCTCGTCTCGGATTGGATGAGACGGAGTTTTTTCTACCGGGGCAGAAGGAGAAAAGGAGGAGCCGGCGGCGGGCTGATCGTGATCATTGCCCTGATCCTGGCCATTCTTGCTCCGATAATCGCCCAGCTGATCCGGTTGGCCATATCCAGGCAGAGAGAATATCTGGCGGACGCCAGTGGAGCGCTCTTGACCAGGTATCCGGAAGGTCTGGCTTCCGCCCTGGAAAAAATCTCCAGGGACGGGGAGCCTTTAGAGGCAGCAAACAAAGCTACCGCTCATCTGTACATAGTGAATCCCCTTCTGGAACACAGGGGAAAGCTCAATACCCTCTTTTCCACCCACCCGCCGGCAGAAGAGAGGATAGGACGGCTAAGGGCCATGTGACAACTTTTGCCTAAAGAAAGAGTGACAGAGGTACGAAGCAAGAAGAGAGTGGTTTGTAGAGGTGCGGGATACCCGCAAAGGAGCTACCGCGTGGCTTGTTTTGCCCAATGAATTGGGCGACTACACTGGTGCATATCAGAGAGGCTTTCGGAGATAGCCTTCCGGTCCTCGTAAGGAACAAGGAGGTTCAAGATGGCAAAGAAGCTCTTCATATTCGAAGATGATAAATACGGCCATTTTTTCCCTCTGGCCTGCAACCGCCCGGTTTATGAGCTCCTCTGCGGTATGAGAAGAATCAGGGAAAAGATTGAATCCTCTTTCCCCGATGCGGAGGTGATACTTCTGTGTCGGGATCATCTGAAGGAGGTGCTGAAAAATAGAACCGGACACAGGGTGAACGAACTCGACGTCGAAGACACAGACGAGATTCTGCTGGTCAATGGTAGAATTCTGCCAACCTTAGCTTTCTGCGAAAAGGTGAGGTTCTCAAAAGGCGAGAAATTCTACTTCAGGGGAGACGATCTGGTCGGCTGGACCGGCAGGGGAGAAGGTTTCAGAAACCTAAGAAGCTCGTTCGAAGCCTTACGTGTCAAGGGTCAGATTAAGGCTCTGAAATCTAAGGCTGACTTCCTGGAGGTGGACGTTAACATGGTCAACTATATCTGGGATCTGGTATCGCGGAATAGATCGGAGATCGAAGCCGACTTCGAGCGAATCAAGCCGGACCTGGATTTCAAAAACATGTTCAAGCACAGCCAGGTGGATGACCAGGTGTTGATCTACGATGTGGAAGAAGTCTATGTCGGAAAAGACTCGTCGATAGACGGACAGGTGGTTTTGGATGCCCGGGAAGGTCCAATCTTCATCGATGAGAGGGTCACCATCAGGCCCCACACCAGGGTATCGGGTCCGTGTTACGTTGGCGAAGATTGCGTTCTGGTGGGTGGGAAGGTCGGGGGAGGAAGCAGCATCGGGCCGGTTTGCAGAATCGGAGGTGAGGTGGAGGAGTCGATATTCCTGGGAAATTCCAACAAGTGTCACCAGGGCTTCTTAGGACATTCTTACGTGGGCGAGTGGGTCAATCTGGGCGCCCTGACCACCAACAGCGACCTGAAGAACAACTACGGCCCGGTCAGGGTGATGGTCGACGGCACCCTGGTGGATTCGGGGTTGGCAAAGGTGGGTGCGTTTTTGGGCGATCATGTAAAGACCGGAATTGGAACCCTTCTCAACACCGGTCTGACTATAGGCTTCGCTTCGAATCTGTTCGGCGGGGGAATGATTGAAGAGAGGAATATACCGCCTTTCTCCTGGGTAAGCGCGGGAAAACGTGAGGAATACAGGCTGGACAAGGCGATTGAAACCGCCCGGGCGGTGATGAAGAGAAGAAATATCGAATTAGGATCCGAGGAGATCGATATACTTAAGGAAATATTCAAACTGACCGAAAAAGAGAGAAGAAAGACTTAAGTCGGCTTGCCATGTAGTTGGGCGTTGTCAAGGTATGTGCAACCTTGCCGTCCCCCCAAATACGAATGGATGCAATCAAGGCTGAAGGGATCAATGTAATTCGAGTCGATCTGAGAGTTACAGGAAGTCAGATCCGGCGGGATGAAGCTTCACCAAGATTTGTGCAGAAGAGGAAAGAAAGGCAACCTGCCTGTGGGTGACGGAGAACCGCGGCTTCTCCAATATATTTCTGTTGACAGGTTGGGACATGAGACATATCATTGATGGCTGACAGGAAGCGACGGTCGGCGTAAGGTGGTTCAGGAGGATAAAGTGCCAGAACTGCGAAAGGATCCCATAATCGGCAGGTGGGTGATCATCTCCACGGAACGGGGGAAAAGACCGTCGGACTTTTCCGGCACCCCCAAGAGAAGAAAGGAAGCCAAGCTCTGCCCTTTTTGCCCGGGGAATGAATCTGCCACCCCTCCGGAGATTCTGGCCTATCGTCCGGATTCATCAGAACCGAACAAGCCGGGCTGGACACTGAGAGTCATTTCGAACAAATACCCGGCGCTCCGGATTGAGGGTAATCTCAACCGGGAAGGGGTTGGGATCTTCGACAAGATGAACGGGGTGGGAGCGCATGAGGTGATCATAGAGACACCGGACCACAGCAGTGATTTGGTCGATCTTGATGTCAAACAGGTGGAGGGCCTTATCTGGGCCTATCGAGCCAGAGCCATCGATCTGAAGAAAGATCCCCGCTTCCACTACATATTGATTTTCAAAAACCAGGGAGAGTCGGCCGGTGCCTCGCTGGAACACAGCCACAGCCAGCTCATCGCCACTCCCATCGTCCCCAAAAGAGTGGCGGAGGAGGTGGAGGGTGCGAGCAAGTATTACGAATACAAGGAAAGGTGCATTTTCTGCGACGCCATAAAACAGGAGATCGCCGACGGTGAGCGGGTGGTTATTCAGAACGACGCTTTCATCTCTTTAGAACCCTTTGCCCCCCGGTTCCCTTTTGAAACCTGGATCCTGCCCAAGAAGCACCAGCCAGCTTTTGAGACGATCAAGAAGGACGAAATTCCGCTTTTGGCTTCCATATTGCTGGAGACACTGCGGAGATTGTCCAAGGCGCTGAACAACCCGCCATACAACTATGTCCTGCACACCAGCCCGGTGGACGACGGTTACGCTGAAGAATATCACTGGCATATCGAGATCATGCCTAAGCTAACCAAGGTAGCTGGTTTCGAATGGGGAACCGGCTTTTACATAAATCCCACCACACCGGAAGACGCTGCCGGTTATCTGAGGGAAATCAAAATCTAACAACTTAACAGAGGGGAAAGACTTGGATACTAAGAGGTTGAAAATCCTGATTGCCTCACCCGAGGTGGTTCCTTTCGCCAAGACCGGAGGCTTAGCTGACGTCACCGGGACCTTGCCCAAGGCTCTGGCAAAGCTGGGTCACCAGGTGAAGGTGATCCTGCCGAAATACAGGATGGTGAACCAGAAGAAGTTTGGACTGTCAGAAGTCGACGCCAGTTTTCCTCAAATCCCTGTGGGAGACGCAAGAAAAAACATTTCGGTGAAAAGATATGTCACGGGAGACGGTGAAGTCGAGTGGCTTTTTGCCGTAAACGATGAGTATTTTGACCGGGAGGAGCTTTATAGGGACCAATCCACCGGTTTTGACTACGAGGATACTGATCAACGATTCATATTCTTCGCCAGGGGGACATTGGAGATACTGAAAACCCTGAATTGGCAACCCGACATAATCCATGCCAACGACTGGCAATCTGCTCTCATCGTCGCATACTTGAGAACCTTGTATGCTGGCGACGAGTTCTTCAAAGACACGGCAACGGTCTTCTCTATTCACAACCTGGCTTATCAAGGGAACTTCCCCAAGAAGACGTTCGACAAGATCGGAGTATCAAAAGATCTGTTCTATCCCACCAGCCCCTTTGAGTTCTGGGGAAAGGTGAATTTCATGAAGGCGGGGATATATTACGCGGACGTCATCAACACCGTGTCGGAGACTTATGCAGTGGAGATTCAGTCCGGCTCCGAATACGGTCACGGGCTGGAGGGGGTTCTAAGAGGCAGGAATGCGGATCTTTTTGGTATCGTAAACGGGATCGATTACGACGTCTGGTCTCCGCAGAAAGACAAGCTTATCTCACATAGCTTCTCGCCAGAGGATCTTTCCGGCAAGAGGAAAAGCAAGGAACTGCTGCTGAAGCTGTGCAACCTACCTTTCTCGAAGAGAGACATTCCCCTCATCGGAATTATCTCCCGGCTGGCAGACCAGAAGGGTTTTGACCTTCTGGCCCAGATTGCCGATGAGCTTCTCGCTCTGGACTTACAGATGGTGATCCTGGGGACCGGTGATGAGAAGTATCACCGCCTGTTCACTGCCATACGAGCAAAATACCCCAAGAAGATTTCGGTCAATCTTCTCTTCGACAATTCGCTGGCTCATCTCATCGAGGCGGGAAGCGACATGTTTCTCATGCCCTCCAGATACGAACCGTGTGGTTTGAATCAGCTGTACAGCCTGAAATACGGTACGGTTCCCATCGTCCGAAAGACTGGAGGGCTGGCTGATACCATCGAGAATTATGATCCCCGAACTGGTAACGGAACCGGGTTTGTCTTCAAAGGTTATGATGCTTCCGAGCTTCTGGAGACCGTCGAGCTCGCTCTCAGCGTATATAAAGACAAGGGAGCCTGGAGCACCTTGATGAAGAATGGCATGGAAAAGGACTTCTCCTGGGAATCTTCCGCCAGGAAATATGTGGAGTTGTACCAGAAGGCTTTGGAAAAAATGAGAGCAGGTTCCGACAGGGGGAAAGAAGTCCCCGACCAGAAGCAAGCTTAGCTTCATTACCTTTTTTATCTACAGCCGTAGGACGGTGTGCCGGTAGTTGCTCGACTGATCGAGCAGATTCTGCCTGATGACCAGACGGTCCCCCAGACGGTCCTCCAGACGGGCCCGTCCGGGCGTCCGGGAATCAGGCAACTACAGGGAGACGCGGTCTTGCCTGCCCTTTGAGCTTCGTTTTCTTGCGAATTAGTTTTCTATCTGCTTGACGCATCCACCGATAACCGGTAAATTTCGCTAAAGAATGAGAATCTCGAGGAGTTAGTGTGATTGACGGGTTATCTTCGCGAAGGAATCAATGAAGAGTAAGTTGATTCTCCTGGCCATCGTTAGCCTTTTTGTGATTCACTGCTTGAGCTTGAACTTCACCCAGGATGACGCCTTCATCTCATACCGCTATGCAGACAACCTCCTTCAGGGAAATGGTCTGGTTTTCAATTCGGGAGAGAGGGTGGAAGGATACACCAATTTCTTGTGGATAATCATCCTCTCCATCTTCACCAAGCTCGGCCTGGATATGATTGCCGTCTCCAAGATCCTGGGAGTCGCTTCAGGCTGTGCGACCCTGATTCTTCTTTATCAGCTTTCCCGGCTATTCTTTCCGAAAAGAGAGTGGCTGTTGCCGCTTCTCCCTCCGCTTCTATTGACTGCCAGCAGTGCGTTTGCCTACTGGAGCATTAGCGGACTGGAGACTTCTCTCTTTACCATGATGGTTCTGCTCTCGGTGTACCTGTATTTGACCTATCCAAGGGCCTGGGGGATCTCTTGTGCCGTGTCTGCGCTTGTCCGTCCCGAAGGTGTATTGGTATTCGGGATTCTTCTTTCGCACCAGTTGGCATTCGGTGGGGCTCAGTTTAAAAAAGCTTTAGAGCGTGTCGGCGGATTCCTTTTGCTTCTTCTGCCCTTCGTTGTTTTCAAAATCTTTTACTACGGAGATATCCTCCCCAATCCGTTCTATGCAAAGACCGGCTTCTCCTTCGAGTACCTGAAGAGCGGACTGGAATATTTCTGGTTGTTTCTGACGCACTATGGGCTGTGGGGAATAGTCTACGTTGCGCCCGTTGTTTTCTTCAAGCGCTTGAACCAGAGAGGGTATCTTCTAATGTCCATTGTTTATCTTTACACTCTCTATGTTATCGTTATCGGAGGGGACGTGCTCAAAGTCCACCGTTTCTTTATGCCCGTTTTGCCCTTGCTCTACCTGCTTCTCGTTATATCTCTGCGGAGGTTGTTTTCCGGCCTGAAAGGAGAAACGAAGGTAAGGCTCGTCTCCGTATGTGTGCTGCTGACGCTTTGCGTCCTGTTCTTTCTTCTGCCATACAGATGGATGATGGAGGTGAGAGTCGACGAAAAGGACCTGGTGGACAAGATGCGGTCAGTGGCTGAGTACCTCGCGAAGAATTATGGCGGCAGTCTCTCGCTGGCTGTGACCACCATCGGTTCAGTCTCTTATTATGCGGGAACCGGGACCAGAGTCATCGATATGCTGGGACTAACCGACAAGCATATCGCCCGAAATCCGGAGGAGATCGAGGGAATACCGGCAACCTGGAAGGAGAAGAGGTACAACACCCGGTACGTTCTTTCTCAAGATCCGGACTTCATCTTCTTTCCCACAGGTTACAAGCCCAGCGCGCCGGCGGAGCGAGCATTGGTTTTAAACTCCAAGTTTCGGGACAATTACTACGTGCTGCCGGTCGTATTCGAAAAG
The DNA here is from genome assembly GCA_049643405.1 of Candidatus Zixiibacteriota bacterium. Lineage (GTDB taxonomy): Bacteria > Zixibacteria > MSB-5A5 > MSB-5A5 > SM1-73 > SM23-73-3. Next base: position 4,513 of record JBARPX010000274.1, on the reverse strand, counting down.
CTGGGCTTCATCCCGGTCTTCAAGAAGAAGGGAGTGTACGCAAAGGAGAACTCGGTGTTCCCTGATCCGCGCTTTGTGGATCTGCTATACCAAGGAGTCCATCTGCACATGAGGGGGAAGGACCGGGAGGCGATCGAGAAGCTCAAACAGGTGATTGAGTTGGGGCCGGAGGATTTCGCCTTGGCGTACGAACTTCTGGGCCGCTCGTATTTCATTCTCAACGATTATCCTGCTGCGGAGAGATATCTCACCAGGGCTGTCGAGATCGATGATCGTACGGTTCTGTCGCACGTATACTTGTGGGCCATCTACCAGAAGGCTGGTCGATCGGAAGAGGCCGAAATGGAAAAGGCAAAAGTCTATCTGCACGATCCATATTTTCGATGGTGAGCGCTTTGAGGATTCTCCGTTGGCCTCGGGTACCCTTCGGTCTACGCCTCAGGGCCAGCCCTTACCCTGCACCAGTTGTGTTTCGGGGTGACGGAGACCCCCGGACGAGCCCGTATGGGGGTCTGGGAGGGCACCCCGAGATAACGGATCGGGAATCCCGATCCAACAATAAGCTCTTCTGTTTGTGCGGGAATTGTCGTTGAGATCCCGCTCTGGGCGGGGGATTTTTCCGCGTCCGGGGAATCCTGGTGACCCGCACGTTAGTAGGATTTTATGTTGAGTATATCAACGATATCCACTCTAAAGATGCTATGGTCATTCAGATAATAATTCCTAAAACTGGAATACAGATAATCTTATGGCTCCTTTACCAGTCCTGCCCGAACTGGGTTATTGTGGATATAATCCAGTTTGATTTTCATCACCCTATCAGTATAAAGGGGAACTCCGCGTGATTTTTCTTTCCAAACTCTATGTTGAGAAGGCATATTGGCAAGATTCTTAAAGCTTTTCAAGATTCGCTGGGATTTCATGATGTCAACGCTATGTTCCGAATTTTCTTCAAAACATTTCACAATTCTGATTGAACTCTTTCTTAATAGATTTTGGATGAATGATTTGATGTTTTCACCTTCTTGAGAATTTACGATCAAATGCAAATGGGTAGGCATGATCACATATGCTTGAATTTTCGTTTTGTATTTTTCTCGGTAAAAGTTCATTAAATCCAAAAGTATTTCCTTGGCTCTTTGCAATTCAAAGACTGAAATGCTCTCGACTATTTTGCTGGTGAAGAAATATGAGTGATTATCTAAATAGATATTTTTCCAGCCCATCGCATCGCTCCCGTTCTTGCGGGAATTGGATTTCCCGCACGACATTATTTTCATGGATCGGGAATTCCAATTCCCGATACAACAATAAACTTTTTTGTTGGTGCGAAAATTGGATTATTCCGCTTCTGGTGGAATCCTGGTGACCGCACAATATTATACTTGCAGGTCGGGAATTCCAATTCCCGACCTAACCAGTAAATGTTCTTCTTCTAACAATCTTCTTCCGGCGTCACTTCTTTAAATTTCCGTACTCTCCATCTTGGCTCAGGAACAGGTTCAACGTCTCCTTCCCTAAAAATATATAGCTCGGGTTTCCTCTTACCGGTTTCTGTCACCCTGTAAATGTACCCGCCTTTCTTAAGAGCAATTCTCTGTTCCTTACTACTTATAGTAAAACCCTGGAAAGGATTCGACCCCGTTGTGCCCTTGACCTCGATTTTTCGTTTACCAGACTTTAGACCATATCCACACTTCTTTTCTTTTGGTTTTTGCACTGTCCGTTCGTTTTTCTTTTCGAACCGTGTTACTATTTTCATTGCTTTATCCCTGATTTCCTGATTGGTCATATTAACCTCCTCGTTCGTGCGGGAATTGTCGTTGAGATCCCGCTCTGGGCGGGGGATTTTTCCCCGTCCGGGGAATCCTGGTGACCCGCACGATATGGCTTTTGTGGATCGGGAATTCCAATTCTCGATCCAACAAGAAATTCCCGATCCAACAGGAGTCCTAACTTAAACTAAGACTCGTTTCCCCATATCTTTTTAGTCAATACAGAAACTAGCTCGTCGATTTTGTGTCTGGTTTGCTCCATGGAGTCTCTCTCCCGCAGGGTAACGGTCTCATCCTCTAAGGTCTGAGAATCGACGGTGATACCAAAGGGGGTGCCGGCCTCGTCCTGGCGGCGATAGCGTCTTCCCACCGCTCCTCTATCATCATAGAAGACTGTGAAATGAGGTCTCAGCATCTTTGCGATCTTCTGAGCAATCTCTGGCATATTGTCTCTGTTTACCAGAGGTAGAATGGAAGTTTTGAAGGGGGCAATCTTCGGATCCAGTTTCAGGACCACTCTCTTCTCACCCCTGACCTCCTCCTCATGGTAAGCATCCACTAAACAAACCAGAATGCTGCGATCGACCCCGGCGGATGTTTCTATGATGTAGGGGATGAATCTCTCCTTGGTCTGGTCGTCGAAATAGGAGAGGTCCTTACCGGTGGCTTGGCTGTGACGGGATAGATCAAAATCGGTGCGGTTGTGTATCCCCTCGATCTCCTTCCAGCCAAAGGGGAAATTGTATTCGATATCCCATGCCGTCTTGGCGTAATGAGCCAATTCCTTTTTATCGTGTTGGTGAAGTTTCAGATTCTCCGTTCTGATACCGATCTCGACGTACCACTTCATCCTCTCTTCCTTCCAGTACTCGATCCATTTTTCGTCTTCTTTGGGATTGATGAAGTACTGCATCTCCATCTGCTCGAACTCGCGAGAGCGGAAGATGAAGTTGCCCGGAGAAATCTCGTTTCTGAAGGCTTTGCCTATCTGGGCAATGCCGAAGGGAACTTTCTGGCGGGCGGGACCCATGACGTTTAAGAAATTCACATAGATTCCCTGGGCGGTCTCGGGTCTTAAGTAGACCAAGGATGCCGCATCTTCAACCGGGCCCATGTGTGTCTTGAACATCAGGTTGAACATGCGTGCCTCGGTAAGCTCACCGCCGCACTCCGGACAGGCGGAGCCCTCGATGTCATCCGCCCGGAATCTCTGCTTGCACTTTTTGCAGTCCACCATGGGGTCGGTGAAGCCCTCCACGTGTCCTGAGGTCTCCCACACCTTGGGATGCATCAAGATGGAGGCGTCCACCCCCTCGACGTCGTTCCGGTACTGGGTCATGCTTCTCCACCAATGGTCCTTCACGTTCCTCTTCATCTCCACGCCAAGAGGGCCGTAGTCCCAGCAGCTGTTGATCCCCCCGTAGATCTCCGAAGATTGAAAGATGAAACCTCTCCTTTTGCACAGGGAGACCAGCTTGTCCATCAAATCAGGTTGTTTCTTCTTTGCCACTTCTCCTCCTTGATAGTTCGAATTCTCCTACTCCTGGATGCCGGATGAACCTTATTCTCTTTGGTCTTTTTGTTAGTCTATTTCTATTTCAATTCTTTGTCAATATCCAAAAACTCCAACGACTTCAAATCTTTTCCTCTTCCGGTATGATACTCCAGAAGGCTGAGAATCACGTTGGTGATCTCCTTTAGCCGTTCCTTCGGAATGTTATACGTATTCAAATCTTCGGTCTTTATGGATTGAAGTTTGAGCGCTGAAACGACAGAATCTTTAGAGAGCCTGAGGTATGCCTGATCGGCCCGGCTGCACCTTCTGCAGATAATTCCTCCCTTTTCAGAGCTGAACAATATCAGTTCGGCCTCGACGTTTTTACTGCAACTGGTGCACTTATCGAATTTAGGCTTGTATCCCAAAAGATCAGTCAATTTGAGAGCGAAGAAGGCGAAGCTTTTCTCCAGGGATTCTTCGCCGCAGCTTTGCATGAAAGACAGAGTCGCTAAGGTGAGTTCAAAAAGCCGGGGATTGGATTCCTCGCCGGTGATCAGCCGGTCGAGCAGTTCCAGAGCGGCGGAGGCGAAGACATATCGATTCAAGTCCTTGTAAAGGGGCTGGTAGGATTCAGTCGTATCGCTCTGGGAGAGTAAATATATCTCCGAGGTTCGCTTTTTGTAGAAGACGACCTGGAGATGAGAAAAGGTCTGCAGCGCTCCAGATAACCTGCTTTTCGGGCTTCTGATCCCTTTGGCGATGACTTTGACCTTGCCGTGATCCTTGGTATACAGGGTGGCGATTCTGGAGGTGTCGCCGAATTTTATGCTTTTCAATACGATGGCTTCGGTCTTGGTGATGCTCATGGGGACAGGGAATCAGGTGCAGCGGGTTGGGTGGATTCGGTTTCTTCCGCAGGCTTTAGCTTGTCTTCCTGGATAACTCGATAAACTTTTTCCCCCTCTTTTACCATACCTAATCTCTCTCGGGCCTGCTTCTCCAGGTAAAACTCATCATCGGTGAGTCTTTGTTTCTCAATTTCCATGTCGATCAACTCCGCCTGAAGCACCTTGGATTCCTCTTCGAGACTCTTTTTCTCTTTCCATAGCTGGTGGATCTGAACGAACCCATAGGGGCCGGCGAAGAAACGGTAAGCCACAAAGGCAAAGGCTATAAGAAGCAGAATTCTCTTGACAGTTCTTCCTCTGCTGGCGGTGCGCTCCTTGACCCTCTGGAAGAA
>JBARPX010000273.1:0-8401 GCA_049643405.1 Candidatus Zixiibacteriota bacterium | reverse complement strand
GCAACGCGGATAGTCTACGGCGCGTCGGGCTGGCCCACCAATCCGGGCGGCGGTGAATCCATGTGCTACGAGTTCAACCGCCACATGATAAACGGCCCCAGCGGCCCCGAGAGGGTCGGAGACGCCGTCTACAACTCCAAGTTTTTCTGCCACGATAACTACGGCTTTGCCCATTTTGCCGAATACTGGAACATGGTCACCTACAATCTCTATGGCGATCCCTCACTGGTGCGGGAGGGGATCTCCCAATTTATCTGCGGCGACTGCAATGATGACGGAACCATTGATGTCGGTGACGTTGTCTATCTGGTGAACTATCTGTACAAAAACGGAACCGCCCCCGATCCGGTGGAGGCCGGAGACGCCAACGGCGATGAAACTGTTGACGTGGGTGACGTGGTTTATCTGATAAATTACCTGTACAAAGCGGGACCGACACCGGGTCAGTGATAACTGTGAATCCGCATCCTGAACTCAGGTCTTAATCTCTGGACTTCCGTCCGATCTGGCGACAACAGTCGTCCATTCCTGCGAATCGACTAACTCTTTGATTTCCAGAAGAGTAGAATGCCAGCCCGCACAAGCCGGCGTAACTTCCTGCGGAGGTTCTATGGGAGTTTCCTTCTTGCTCACTTCGCTCTTCCCTGGCGACTCAATAAGCCCCTCAGTACAATAACGTTAGCCGGATCATTTGACATCTTACGTCAAGTGCCTTTCGGCACGAATCTTGTATACTAACGGACTCCGAACGGCCGTGCATCCTCATAAACGCATGGTCACGCTGCAACTCAATTGACGCGCTGGCTCCCCGTGAACGAAACCGAGTCGGAGTGCCAAGCGTATCTAATTAATAGAAGCGGATGCAGATGTAAACTCTGAACATAAAGGAGGGACTCATGCATCTTCAAAAAAAGCGTTTTAAGTTTAAGCACTGGTGGCACTGGATAGTCGGCTTTCTCGCTCTGCTCTGGGTTTTGCTCAGAAGCGGGATAAACCCAAAGCGGCTGGCCTATCCCTGCCAGTTGGCAGCCATGCCGGTTGCCGTCAACTGGGTTTTGGCAGTGGCTGCGTTTTTCGGGGGAAGTCTGTTCCTAAAGAAATATGCCAAGTTCTGCGGCGCGGCGATTCTGATAGTCGGAGTTATCTGGTTCACCGGCGCCCTGCCCGAGTATACCAGATCGGAAGTTAGCTCCCCATCTTCGTTGCCGGTCTGGGAAGTCAGCGATCCCGTGTCGACCGTCTTCGTAATGGATTCTCTCCCACCGACGTCCGGGTCACTTGCCGCAGGTGATGCTTCTGTTCCCGACGAGTACCTACCGGATCCTGCCATTGATACCATGCTGTTGATGATGGAAAAAGAGGACATCCACCTGCACCAGACCGCCGAACATCCGGATGGCGTAGTCGGATCAGACAACGTGGTGGTCATCAAGGGTAATTTCCAGTGGACCAGCAGGAACACAACCAGCACCGACCGGATAAAAGGAGTGATATGGCAGATATTGAATCATCCTGACGGCTTCTCCGGTGAAATCCTGGTGTGTGACAATGTGCAGGAGGTCGGCACCGGAATCAACCAGCAGGACAATAATTCGGAGGATACCGCCCAATCCATCCCTGATGTGGTGAACACCTTCTATGCCAAGGGATCTCCTGTATACTATCTGGACTGGAGTTACATCTGGGACGTGGTGGCATCCGAATATTCCGAGGGCAACTACGATGACGGATACGTTTACGATACAGCGACCATGATATCTTATCCCAAGTTTCGTTCTCCTTCGGACAACTATTATATCTCCTTGCGCTACGGTGTGTGGGATTCGCTTTCGGCCCAGTACGACTCCGCCCGTCTCTGCATAATCGATTTCCCTGTGCTGAAAGAACACATGATGGCCGGTTCCACCATTGCGGTCAAAAACTGGATAGGTGTGGTTACAACGGCTTACGCCAATGAACGCTACGGGAGTTGGAACAATATGCATTACGTCTATTTCTGGGGAGACTATGCCCTGGTTGCCCGCGTGATGGAGGTGGTCTTCCCCAGACTGGTATTCGTGGATGCGGCCTGGACCTCAACCTACAACGCCAACGACCTCAACTGGCTTGCGGAGACGGACATGCTGGTGGCGTCTACTGATCCCGTGGCTGCATCCTATTATGCGGCCAAATACATTCTCACGCCTATTGCCCGCTATCCCAATTACACCAGTCCTGACTATGGTCGCTACAGTACAACCCTGACCAGATGGACAACTTACTTAAGCGATTCAGCCGGCTTTGCCTGCACCATGGATTCCTCCGAAATGTCGGTCTACGACCGTAGGATTCTCATCCCTCAGTTTACCAGAATCTATGATATCCCCCCGGTAAACGACGACGGCTTTTCGTTCGGCGCAAGCTGGGTCGATTACGACGATGACGATTATCTGGATTTGTTCGTCACCAATTGGACTGATATCACCCAGCTGAACTGCTTGTACCACAATGAAGGTGATGGGACGTTTACGAAGGTTACAGGCGATATAATCGTCAATGAGGGCGGCTCGCTTGGCAGCAGTTGGGGGGATTACGACAACGACGGCGATTGGGACGCCTTCTGTGCGAATCCGGGCCTGGGCGGCTCTCCCGATCCCAATTATCTCTATCTGAACGATGGCGATGGCTCATTCACTAAGGTTACCGAGGGCGACATCGTCAATGACGTGACAATGTCGACAACGCCTGCCTGCGCAGACTACGACAATGATGGGGACCTGGATATGTTCTTGGGAAACCACTATTCTGCCGTCCGTGTTTATCGAAATGATGGAGAGGAATTCACCAGACTGAATAATCTTGAAATCGGATTGACCGAGGAGGAAGGAAACGGATCATGGGGCGACTGCGACAACGACGGCGACCTTGACCTCTTCATCACGCGGCCCCAGTTGAACACCAATGCACTATTCAAGAACAATGGGGACGGTACCTTTACGGAGGTCACCACCGGCGATATCGTGGCTGACAGTGCCATCGCATGCAGCTGGGGGGATTACGACAATGACGGCGATCTTGACATATTTGCCACGTACGGTCGTAACCAGACTAATCTGCTCTACCAGAATAACGGCGATGGGGAGTTCATCAAGATCACGGGGCAGGACCCGGTCAATGACAGCGGGTACTGGAGCGGAAGCAGTTGGGGCGATTACGACAACGACGGAGACCTGGATTTGTTTGTGACGGGGAACTACCAGTATACTCCACGCCTGAACGCCTTGTACGAAAACAACGGAGACGGCACGTTCTCTAAGGTCGCCGATGAGACAATTGTCACTGATTTCGAATCCTCCGCCGGTGCCGCCTGGGGAGATTACGACCGGGATGGTGATCTCGATCTCTTCGTCGCCAATCAGAATCATGAAGATAACGCTCTCTACCGCAACAACGGAAACGGCAACAACTGGATCAACATCAAATGCATCGGGACCAACTCGAACCGATCGGCCATCGGCGCCGACGTCCGTGTTCTGGCGACTATCGACGGCGCACCGGTATGGCAGCTGCGCGAGATCTCGGGTCAGACCGGGATGAACGCCCAAAACAGCCTCAACGCCCATTTCGGCATGGGCGACGCCTCAATTGTGGATTCAGTCAAGATCGAATGGCCCAGCGCATTGTTGCAGGTTCTCACAGATGTCTCCGTCAATCAGTTTCTTATCATCACCGAGCCGCTCCGCGGGGATGCCAACGGCGACGGGGAGGTAAACGTGGGAGACGTGGTCTTCATAATCAACTTCCTGTATCGCGGCGGAGACCCGCCCGTCCCGATGGAGAGGGCGGATGCCAACTGCGACGGAATCGTTGACGTGGGCGATGTGGTCTATCTGGTGAACTATCTCTACCGGGCAGGCCCCCAACCTTGCGAGGCGTAGGCCAATCGCTTGAGAGGCTGATCTCACAGAGTTCCCGGAAAGGAGAACCCTATGCTCAAGGAAAAAGCTTTTGTGGTGATACTCCTGGTTCTTTTTGTTTCCTCCGTTCAGGCGGAACAACTCATCTCCCCGACGGAGGCACAGGAGATCGCGGACAGGTTGATCCAGAGAAACTTCACTTATTATGCGGCCCACCCCGGGCGGGTGGTGAACGACTTCCGCTGGGTGTCGCTCGAGGCCGCATCTCCGATTCTTGTACACACCTATCCCGATCTGAAACCATCCTATTATGTGGTGCCTGCTGCCAGTCCGGACGGTAGGGTTCGCGCCTTGATCGGGACGAGTGTCGATAGTCGGGAGTGGCAATGGTACACTCGCGTCGAACTGGAGAGATACCCGCTGGTGAGTAAGAGCGAGGCTCTTCGGATCTGCCGACAGAGGGCTCAGGATGCCGAGACGCCGGAGCCAAGAATCGTCGAGATGCCCGATAAGAATTTCTACTGGTTATGCACGTTTACGGATGATAACCTGCCACAGATTTTAATTAACGTCAACGACATTTCCGACCTGCGCACGAATCTGGACCCGGAATTTCTTGACCGGTCCGACCGGTATGCACCCCCCAAAATCGAATCTCCAACTCCGGAAAAAGGAACAAAGTCCATATCAGGCAAAGATCATCCCTACCCCGACTTCTATAATATGGAGGTCCCCTTTTATTATCAGGATTCCTCCTATTACTGCGGCGAAGCTTCGTTGGAGATGGTCTTCGACTACTGGGGACCAGACATAAACCAGGATGATATTGGTTTTGTTGCGGACGTGGTGCCCTACTTCGGCACCAACCGCACCAATATGATAAGGGCGGCCCATTTCAGCTTAATCAGCACCGCCATTCAAGATCCCGCGCTTGAGGGATACAACGAAAGATATTTGGGATACTGCGGCATTTACCAGAGTTGGAACCGCCTGAGTCACGTCATGACGCGCTACGAGGATCTGAAGACTCTTATCTCAGACGACTACCCCATCCTGGTGCTGACCTGGTACAGCGCCAGCCACTCGGCCGGACACTATCGAGTGGTTAAAGGATACGATGATGACCTTGACGTCTTTATCGTGCATGATCCCTGGTACACGCCGCCTTACTCCGGTCCGGACTTTCACTTCAATCAGGCCTTTTTGGTGGATGATCTCTGGTTACTGAGCGATCGATGGGGTCTTTTCTCCGCTGTCTGGCGCGTCGATATCGTGGCCGACTCTTTGGTGGGAACCGAACAGCTCTTTACGGTCACTGCGGAGTTTGAGTATCGCGGGCCGCATCCCTTTGAAAACCAGTACCCGGCCGACAGCATCCATGCCACGATCGTCCTGCCTCCGGGATACGAAATCGTAGATCCGCCTTGGGCCACCATCCGTTTCGAGTCTCAGGCTTCAGGTTACACGGACAGTGCGGTTTGGCAGGTTTTGTCTCCGGCGCTCAGCTCGGGCCGTGACACGATCAGGGTGGAGGTGAAGGGCAAGATCACCGGCTCGAGCAATTCTTACCCCAGCTACCAGGATTGGATAGGTGGAACAGGAGAGGTTGAGTTGACCACGGTGATTCCTCTTCGCGGTGATGCCAATGGAGATGGGGAGATAAACGTCGGTGATATAGTCTACCTGGTGAACTTCCTGTACAGAAACGGCGACCCGCCGGTTCCCCTGCAAGCGGCAGACTCCAATTGCGACGGGATCGTAGACGTCGGTGATATCGTTTATCTGATAAACTACCTTTACAGGGGCGGAGACCCGCCCGGCTGCCCGTAACACCGAATATTCCTTTGTCAGCGACCCGGCGGTTCGACTAGGCTCACCACAAGCGGTTCGATGTCTCTCACCACATGCCGAATCTCTAAATCAGAGGTTCGGCTGTTTTATTTCTAGCCGTTGTCTGGCAAAATCTTCTTGCTGTTACAGAGAAAACGCACATATTAGTAAGATAAGATCAGTTCCGAATAGAAAGTAATAGAGCGTACCAGAGACGAGATGGTACAATCTCCCTTAACTTAGAGGCAGGAGGCTCTAATGTCAAAACGTCATGCGTTCATTTCGGTACTCTCGGCCTTGCTTCAGGTTCTCTGGTGGTTGCCTGCCTGTGGTCAGACTCCTCAGATCGTTTCCACCTCACCGGCGCAGAATGCGCTGAACGTACCGATTTCAAGCAACATATCGGTGACCTTCGATGTGGACATGGATGAGACAACCATTAACGACTCCACGTTCGTGGTGAATGCTAGGTCAACCGGACTGCACCCGGGCACGATTAGCTACGACGGTCCGTCCAAGACTGCAACCTTTGACCCTGTAGACGATTTCGATGAGGGTGAGGTGGTTACGGTGGTGCTCACCACAGTGATAGAATCCTCGGGAGGTACTCCTCTGGACAGCGCTTACGTGTGGTCTTTCACATCAATAGTCTACGATGGTTCAGGCACCTTTGCCCCCCATTCCATCTATCCGGTGGGTGACTATCCTGTCTCGGTCTTCTCTGCTGATCTGGATGGCGATGGTGACCTGGACTTGGCGACTGCAAATGAACATTCCGCCAGTGTCTCGGTTCTGCTGAACAACGGGGATGGCAGCTTTGCCACACATTCGGTCTATGCGGCGGGTGACGGTCCCTGGTCTGTCTTCTCTGCTGATCTGGATGGGGATGGGGATCTGGACCTGGCGGTGGCAGATTACTATTCCGACAGTGTCTCGGTTCTGCTGAACCACGGGGATGGCACCTTTGCCCCACATTCGGTCTATGCTGTGGGTGAGGGGCCTTACTCAGTCTTTTCCGCTGATCTGGATGGGGATGGGGACCTGGACCTGGCAATTGCAAATTACTATTCCGAGAATGTCTCGGTTCTGCTGAACAACGGGGATGGCACCTTTGCCTCCCATTCGGTCTATGCGGTAGGTAACGCTCCTGCCTTAGTCTTTTCTGCTGATCTGGATGGGGATGGAGACCTGGACCTAACAACTGCAAACTTCTATTCCGACAATGTGTCGGTTCTGCTGAACAACGGGGATGGCACCTTTGCCACACATTCGGTCTATGCGGCGGGTGACGGCCCTGTCTCAGTCTTTTCTGCTGATCTGGATGGGGATGGGGACCTGGATTTGGCAACAGCAAACTGGGAAACCGACAGCGTCTCGGTTCTATTGAACCATGGAGATGGCAGCTTTGCCTCGCATGTGGAGTATGCGATCGGAGGTGATCCTTTCTCAGTCTTTGCTTCTGACCTGGACGGAGATGGGGACCTGGATCTGGCGGTTGCAAATTCCGGTTCCGACAATGTCTCGGTTCTGCTGAACGAGCCGGGCTTCATTCGCGGCGACACCAACGGCGACGGAATAATAAATGTGGGCGATATAGTTTACCTGGTCAGCTATCTCTACAAAAACGGTCCTGCTCCCTCCCCGATTGACGCGGGAGACTGCAACTGCGACGACATAGTAAACGTGGGTGACGTCGTCTTCCTAGTGAGCTACCTCTACAAGGGAGGACCTGAGCCCGTGTGCTGAGAAGTGCCCAGCGACCACCAAATTCGCAGGGAATATGAAGGCCCCAGCTCACACTGAGCTGGGGTCTTATCCTTTCTTTGCGCAACATGTCATTGCGAGTCCTCCTTATGGGGGACGAAGCAATCCCCCGGCGGTGCCAGTTTGATGAGATTGCCTCGTCGTCCCGCAGAAGGCGGGACTCCTCGCAATGACGGGGCAACTCTTTCCCCTTTGATGCCCAGATGCTTGTCGGGCTACCGTAGGTTGCCCGGCCCACTTCAACCCAGGTTCGGCTGAAGCCGAACACTCCAAGTTAATAGCACAGTTTTGCTTGACTCTTTTCGTTTTTGAGTTTGTCGGGCAACCTACGCCCGGGCGGGCATCCGTCCGGACGGCGGCCCGACCCACTTCAACCCAGGTTCGGCTAAAGCCGAACCCTCCACGCTCAACGTTAATAGTACAGTTTTGCTTGACTTTTTTCACTTTTGGATTATTATTAATCTGTGCCAGCTGTTTTACTTGCATATAAGCATCTCCACCAACCCGAAAGGAGAGAAGCATGTCCATCTCTAACATGAGGGGCAGCATTACCATCCTGCTGATTTCCGCTGTGGTGCTGTCTTTCGGCGGCGTTCTTGGCGCGGGCCAAGCGGCAGCCGAGCAGATCAGCGTGCCGGTACCCGTCGGCAGCTACGACATTGAGTATGTTGAGCAGGGCCACAAGCTCTCTGTGGATAACTTCGGCCGTTTGCTGGTACCGGGGAAGCCGAATCTGCCTTCGAAGATCTTTGCCATAGCGATTCCCCCCGGCGCTGAGGTGGCGGAGGTCACCTTTGACTTAGGTGAGGGCATAACGCTCACCGGCAGCTATAAGATATTACCCTCTCCCCTGCCCAGGGTCATCGGTCAGGAAGACCCTCTGCTCTATGAGAGAGACAGGCGGATGTATG
>JBARPX010000272.1:0-1912 GCA_049643405.1 Candidatus Zixiibacteriota bacterium | reverse complement strand
AGATCCTTTCCTCCCTGGACTTCATCGAAATTCAGTACGAATCGTTCGTAGGTATTGACGAAGGATCTGGTCAGCACGTTCCTCGGGTTAAGTTGCGGATTCTCGCCGGCCCCCTCGAAATAAATGTCCACCACCAGCCGCTTGTAGACCGTAACCTCACCGCTGCGGGGATTGTATTGGACCGGGAAGAATTTGATGGGCGCCAATCGCAGATCGCGCAAGATGGAGATTTCCCCTGCTTCGACCAAATCCCCAGGGAATGCCTGATCCTGTGAATAGACTTCCTCATTCAACTGGAATACTTCTGGTTCCGGGTTTTCACCACGGATAGGGGGCTTTTGGAACGGGTGAACAAGGAAGGTGCCGGGAAGCGTTTCCATCTCCTGCTCGACCACCTCTATCCGCACCCCGGAGAGGGGAGGAAGAGCTACAAATCGACAGAACAGGGGAACTTGAGGACTCCCCACCTCGGTCAGCCATCCGCCACCCGGGATGGTGAGCATTTGATAGGTCTCCCCTTCCACAAGCTTGTCTTCCACCTGGATTTCGGGGACAAAAAGCTCCACCCTGACCTTCGAGGCATCTGCCGAGATCAGTTCCACCTTGATCTCGTCGCCGGCTGCCAGGTTTACTCTGTATGCCCAGGCAAAGGAGCAAACAAACAGGGCCAACACAAAAGAAAGCAGAATCACTTTTTTCATCTGATTCTCCCTTAAGGATTGTGTGGTTTATAATCTCTCTTGATTTCCTCTCGCCAGCCAAACATTCGTAAGGCTCAAACAGAGAAATCCGCTCTTTTCTAAATATACTTCACATATCAGAATTGTCAACAAAACTTTTGCCCTTTTCCCAAACTTTTGCTCAAAAGCGACGGTGGATAGAGCAAGAACCCACACCAACCATCGAAAACTGACCGAATCGGAAATGGGCGTGCGGCATAAATCAAAGGCCAGCGCCTAACTTAAGTTAGGTGCTGGCCTTACCCATTCCGGCTTCACCGGCTGAAGCGCAAATAGGCTTGAAACCTTGCAGGTGCGGAATCGTAGAAGTAATATAGGCTTGGAGAGGAGGAAACTCGTATTTTGTTGCGCTTTCATTCTATAGCATAGGAGAAGGAACATATGAAGAAGGTTATAATAATCGGGGTAATTGTAGTGGTCCTGGCCGTTTGCGTTTTCTTTGTGCTGCAGGGTTCCGGAAAAAAGGAGCAGGCCAACGACTCCATCCGGGCCGAGATGGGAAGCATCGTCGACAAGGCGCTGGCCATAGGGCAGATTGAGCCGAAGAATCAGATCTCGGTCAAATCCAAGATATCCGGCATCGTGAAGAAGGTGTTTGTGGAGATGGGAGATTCGGTGCGGAAGGGAGATCTCTTAGTCGAGATTCAGCCTGATCCCACCCCGTTGGAATACGCCGAAGCCAAAAGGGGGGTGGAGATCGATTCGGTCAACTACGATAATCAGAGAAAGGAATTCGACAGGGTCAGGGAGCTTCTGGCCAAGAAGCTGGTATCTCAACAGGATTACGACCAGGCGTCGCGCGGCGCGGGGGAGTCTGAGCTAAGGCTCAAGCTGTCCAGAGAGAAGCTATCCCTGATCGAGCGGGGCCGGATAAACATCGGCGGCAAAAGGGTCGAATCGGTGGTAAAATCTCCCATCCAGGGCACCGTACTGGAGAGGAAGATAAACGTGGGAGACCCGGTGGTGCCGTTGACCTCATACCAGGCCGGAACCGAGCTATTTACCTTGGCCGACATGAACGAGTTGATCTTCAGGGGGACGGTGGATGAAATCGACGTGGGCAAGCTGGAGGAAGGGATGTCGACCGTCTTAAAAGTCGGCGCCCTTCCCAATGACACCATTCACGGCATCCTCTACAAGATCTCCCCCAAGGCCAAGAAGGAGGAGAACTC
>JBARPX010000271.1:0-2247 GCA_049643405.1 Candidatus Zixiibacteriota bacterium | reverse complement strand
CACCACAATGGCGACGGCGATCATTATCACCGATGTCCCCTTTTCATCCTTGAGAATCTTCCTTAAGAACTTCATGACGGAATCCTCCTATCCCTCCTCCTCAGCCTCCGGCACTACTTCTTCCAGCGTGTCCGGCTCCGTTCCGGGGAGAAGAGGGATCGTTTCCTCGGCCACCGAGGTGATGATTCGAGGAGAAACTATAATCAATAATTCGGTCTCCGATTTGTTGGTCTCTTTTCTTGAGAAAAAGAAGTTGATTATGGGAATGTGACCTAAAATCGGAACCCTCTTTATGGTTTTTATCTCTTCTGTGGAAAGCAAACCTCCTAAAACCACCGACTGCTCAGAATTTAACTCCACGGTGGCATCTGCTTTCCGCGTGCGCATAGCAGGGATAGTATATCCTCCGAACGCAATCGCATTGGCCCAGTCCAAACTTGATACCTCCGGTGAAATCTTCAAATTGACCAGATTGGTATCAACTATGGTGGGGACAAAATCCAATTTCACCCCGTATTCTTTCCACTGGACAGTGATGGCGGGAACTCCAGCGCTCACTGTCTGGGCCACAGCAACTGGGATCTCTCCTCCAACCAAAAAGCTTGCCTCCTCGCCACTCAAACAGAGAAGCTTGGGATTGGCCAGAAGCCTCAGGTCTCCTTTCTGCTGCAAGGCCTTAATGATGGTGGAAAACTCTCTTTTGTCTCCCAGCCATTTGATAACCCCGGCGATCCCATCCTGTGCAAATAGATCCCGGCTATCTGGATCAGGACTGGTCACCTGCCCGCCGTAGGTGCCCAGTATCTTGTCACCTTTCTTTATATGACTGGGGTCTCGGTCAACCATGAGAAAATCAAGTCCATACTCGCTTATCGCAGATGTATTGACCTCTGCCACCTGTACTTCTAAAACCACCTGCTGTCCGGAGACGTCACGCTCCACCTTCACGTCATACGCGGTGTGGGTCTGGGATTCTCCCCATACGATCAGGGTGGTAATGCCCACCTCCTTGCCGATTACAACCAGCTCAGTCGGCGTTACGGTGACCACGTCGGCAATATCCTCGTTGGCCAAAGATACGGTCTGGACCTTCTCCGGATAGGGCAGGACAATGGATTTTCCCTTCATAACCCTCAGAAGTTGATTGTCAGCTTGCGAGGAAGAGATGAAGGGGCCAAATGCGAAGAGCAATATGGCTAAAACTAAAAATCCCCCGATTCCAATTTTAGCTCCATTTTCCAATTTTCGTCTCCTTTCAATGGGTCACTCTTAAGCGACTCTCCAGTTCCGTGGATCTTACTCCTTTTCCTCTTCCTTCTCGGGCATGGCAGGGGCTTCTTTTCTCTTCTCGGTCCCCTTGATCATTGTCACGGAGTCGGTCTTCGGCGCCCTTACCACCTCTTTTATTCGATCTCTGTAAACGATTTTTGGCTTGGGTTGCTGTTTCGTCTTCCCTTTAAGGATGCCTGTCTTGCTCTGCGGGTCAACACTTGCGATCTCATCATCCGTGGGGTTTCTTAGGGCTAAATGGAGTTTCCCCTCGCTTCTGGCCAGAGCCAGGTCCTGAGCGCCCTCCGGCTCGACTAAAAGAGTAACCGCCTGAACGGTAATGACCTTGTCGCCCTTCTGCTGGGTAACCACCCCTGCCGCCAGGACCTCGATGTTCTGCAGGATGGTCTTGGCAACGGCATCTTCCGTGCCTCCCGGCCGCTTGACTGTAAGTATGACGTCTACTCTGTCTCCTGGGAGGACGAAACCCGAGACTCCCGAGACCTTGTCCACCTCGATGGACGAGGCTCTTTTGGTCGGCTCGATCAAAAGCGATAATCCACCACCTTTGGAGGAGAGCTTGGAATCCAAGATCGGTTCATTCTCCATCAGGAACACCTTGGTGACCTGACCCAACAGACTGTCCTCGACAGCATAGGAGCCCTTGGGAACGCTGCCCAGGGGAAACATGGCCACCTTCATGTCGGCCCTTTCCAGAATCTCCCCGAAGGTCAGATCCTTGGACGCCACCACCACCGGTTCCACCTCCAAGCCCCTCTCCGCTGACTCGGCTTTAAGATAGATGTAGGTCAGCCCGCTGGCGACAGCCGCGAAAGCGACGGCCAGAATGATAACAAGGAAAATTGCTACTTTTTTCATCGATCAGTCACCTCCTTAGGTCGGAGACAAGTCGGCTGAAGTCAGCCTCCGGTCGGTACTTCAGTAAACGGCCCGAGACCGGGGATGTTCCCCTAGAAT
>JBARPX010000270.1:0-1835 GCA_049643405.1 Candidatus Zixiibacteriota bacterium | reverse complement strand
TTACTGCTTGAGGCAAGCTCCTTATAACAACTTTCGGCCTTGGCATACTCTCGTTTGAAAAGATACATGTGCCCCAGTTTTGGCAACGACATGTAGAAATCCGGCTTTATCTCCAAGGCCTTCTTGTAAGATTCAGTCGCCTGGTCAAGTTTACCGTTGTAAGCGTAAAGATCAGCTCGGCTGTCATAAGGATTGGCTTCATCCGGTGCCAGGGATATATATTTATTTATGGCCCAGATGGATTTCTCGAAATCCCCGATTTCGTTGTAGGCGTAAGCAAGCGAATTGTACGCCATTTTGAAAAGAGGATCAATCTCAATGGCCCTGCTGAAATGGCGGATCGCCTCCTCAGGCTGTTGCAACCTCTGGGTACAGATGAATCCCATGGTCCAGAATGCCTGTTTTTCGTCGGGATAGTGTTCCACTATCTTCTGACACTCTTTGATGGCCTCCGCGTAGTCACCCGAAAAAAAGGCCTTCTGACCTTTCACGTAGTGTTTTTCCTTTTCGCTCGTGTTGTCTAAATATGCTAATGCTCTATCCATCAATCTGTCTCGCTCGTCACCGCTGCTTAACCCGGCCAACCAGTAATATGCCATAACGAAGGTGGAGTCAAGTTCGAGAGCCTTCTCTAAGCTCTCTTGCGCCTCTGCGGAATAGAATTTCCACCCGTAGTCGACCCCCTCCAGGTAATAGCGATATGCCTCAGGCGAGTGTGTGGTCACCTCTGCGACGGGCCGATCTGGTTCGTTCTTCGCAGCCGCGGGCAGCGAAAGGTCGTTCTTGATTTCAACCGTTAGCTTATCTACCATCGCGAATATCTTCTCTCCGGCTTGTCCGTCGATGCGCTGGGACGCAGCAACCTGACCACTGACAACGTCAACCAACTGAGAGGTGAGAATGAGTTCAGGTTCAACTTGAAGAATATTGCCTAAGAGCATCCATTTGGCTCTGGCTTTGGTCGCCACCTCTGTGGCAACGCCTCTGTCTATCACCTTCTCCCCTTCTCTTCCCAGCAACTTCAGAATGTCATATAATCTTTGACTGGAGACCACATTCATGTATTGAGATTCAGAAAGATCCGTTATCAGCAGGTTGGTGACGATCTCGCCCAGTCTTTCCGGGTCGTCCCTGTCCGCCATGTTCTCAAAATACATGATGGCCAGCGAATTCTCCTCAGCCACTGCCGCCTTCTCCGGCGCTATCTGGACCTGGAAGGGTTTGAGAATCAGGAAAAGCAAAACAAGAATGAAGACGATTGAAGCCGGAACCAGGAACGGCAGAAGTTTCTTCTTGGGCTTGGGCGGAAGAACCTCCGGCGGAATCTGAGTGGTCTTCACGTATTCCAAACTCTTCTTCTCCCGCCTCAAATCTGCTAATCCGTCGTCTATGTGCTGGTATCTCTCCTCTTTCTCTTTGGCCAAAGCTTTATCAACCACGTCCTGTAACTTCGCCGAAACCTTATTGTTGAATCGAGCTACCGGTTGCGGTTCCTCGTTTATTATGGCATGAAGCACAGCCGCCTCGTGGTCTCCCTGGAAAGGCAACTGTCCGGTCAAAAGCTCATACAGAACAACTCCAAAAGAGAAGATGTCGCTTCTATGATCCACCTCCTCACGCTGGGCCTGCTCCGGGGACATGTAGGAGGCGGTTCCTAAGGTGGAGCGACTCAGGGTTAACCGGGTGGCGCCCTTTAGCTTGGCTAAGCCAAAGTCCATTATCTTCACCTGACCTCGAGGGGTGAGCATGATGTTGTCCGATTTGATATCCCGGTGCACAATTCCCTTCTCATGGGCTATGGTCAGACCTTCGCATATCTGAACAGCAAGGTCCAA
>JBARPX010000269.1:0-17961 GCA_049643405.1 Candidatus Zixiibacteriota bacterium | reverse complement strand
GGTTATGAGCCCGACGAGCTACCAGCCTGCTCCACCCCGCGATCGTTTTTCAATATATCTTATACGTTCTGAATGTCAAGCAATATAAAGTAAAAAAGCAAAATAGAATTACCTGTTCTTTCCGGCTCGTTTGATTTTGGTTCTTGCCAGATTGTGTTGGGTTAGGCTGGTGGAGAAAATATGCGAGCCTTTTCCCGTAGCCACAAAATACAGATAGTTCACATCCGCTGGGTAGAGCGCCGCCAGAATAGAAGCCTTACCCGGATTGCAGATCGGTCCGGGCGGAAGACCGGGATATTTGTAAGTGTTGTAGGGTGAATCGACTTCCATATCCTTGAGCAACAGCGGCCGGTCAAGCTCAGGCAAAGCATAGATGACCGTGGGATCGCATTGCAGAAGCATGCCCCGTCTCAAGCGATTGTGGTATACGGCCGAGATCAGATCCCTTTCATTCCCGTCTTTCGCCTCGGCTTCAATCATGGAGGCTAAAGTCACCACGTCGGCTAAGGAGAAGTCAATCTCCCCGGCACGTCTGGTCAGACTATCGGTGAATGTCTTCTTGAACTGTTCCACCATGACCCGCGCCATCTTCTCAGGAGTTGTGCCCCAGGAGAGCCTGTAGGTATCAGGAAACAGGTATCCTTCCAGGTTCGAGGCCGGAATCCCCAGACCCTTGACAAACCGGCTGTTGGTAGCTAATTTCACGAACTCCAGGGAATCGATTTCGATCTGCCGGTTCAAAATCCCCGCGATCTGTCTTATGGTCAATCCCTCGGGGATGGTTACCTCCCTTAGGGTTACATCTCCCCGAGTGAGTTTGTTGAAGATGGAGTACAATGTTGTGCCCTTCTCGAAGCTGTACCTTCCCGCCTGAATCTCCCGATCCTTTCCCGACAACTTAGCCAGTATTAAAAGCGCGGCTCCATCCTCTATCACCCTCGCTTCCTTCAGTCTCTGGACTATTCGGGTCATGCTGTCGCCGTTTTCCATCGTGACCTGCACCGACTCACCTTCCGCTCGCCAGGGGATAGGTATGACCATCCACCGGATGGCGAAAAACAAAACGACCAGGCCAATCACCGACGCCAGAGTAAGAACCGGCCTTCTCCTGGCTAAGCGGAACAGGGCAAAGACGACACCCGAGACGACTAAGAGTACCGAGGAGAGAAATATCAGGAACGTAGAGACAAAAAAGATGATCCAGTCTGTTATGGTTATGTGCTTTTGCTCAGATTTCATCGGTCGGAGATCGTTTTTCTCTATTGCTTAGACTATCCAGATAGCTCTGCAAAATCAGAGTGGCGGAGATACGGTCCGTCACCTCTTTTCGCTTCTGTTTGGTTCCCATCTCTCTCATGCTCTTGAGTGACTGCACCGAGGTCAATCTTTCGTCCCAGGCTATGACTTCCGCTTCAGTCTTGTGAGCCAGCTTCCCGATGAACTTCTTCACCTTCTCACCCTGGGGACCGATGCTGCCGTTCATGTTTCTTGGCATCCCCACCACCAGCTTTGCCACGTCTTTCTCTACTACTAAGTCCTTGATATACGCCAACACGTCCTTGATCTTCTTAGTGTCGATGGTGGGAAGCCCCTGAGCAGTGATTCCCAGGGGATCGGAAAGCGCCAGCCCGATTCTTCTTTCACCAAAATCTATCGCCAAAATTCTTGACATAGCGTTTCAGTCAATACTCACCTGTTTCACATTATGGAGAGAGGGAAAAGGGGGTGAGGTTTTGGGGCAAGTACTTATATTTTCACCTGCCTCAAGCTCGCCGCCGCCTCCTCCGGGGTGGTGGCATTGATGTAAAGCCCGGTTCCCCATTCGAACCCGTCTATTCTGGTATACCGCGGCATGATCTCTATATGCCAGTGATAATCGTCACTCAGAGTCTTCCAGGTTTCTCCTCTCCTTTTGGTTCGGTTGGGGCCCGAGTGAAGTATAAAGTTGTATGGCGGATCGCCCAAGAGAATCTTCAGTCGGAGGAGAACCTCCTTAAGTAGGACGGCCAGATTCTGGCCTCTGGCATCGCTCATATTTTCGAAATCAACGGAGTGTTTTCTGGGAAGAATCCAGACCTCGTGAGTGAAGCGTGAGGCAAAAGGTGCGATGGCCAGGAAATCAGCATTTGAGCAAACTATCCTCTTCTTAGTGGATAATTCCTGTCTGATCATATCGCAAAAGACGCATCTTTCCTTGTAATCATAGTAGTCCTTTGCCCCCACCAACTCCTCCTTTAAGTTCTTGGGGGTGACGGAGATGGCGATAAGCTGAGAATGAGTATGTTTTATGGGGGAGGAGCCGGCTCTTTCTCCATAGTTCTTGAAGATGAACACCGATCTGAACCGTTGATCCTTTTTTAGATCCAAGATTCTCGCTTTGTAGGTATCGATCACCTTCTTGATCTGCGAGGCATCCAAATCGGCCAGATTGAGTATATGCTGGGGGGTTTCGATGATCACCTCGTGTGCTCCCACTGCATTCATCAGATCATACATCCGCTCTGCCCTTCTGTCCAACTCCGGCTCGATGGTCAGGGCGGGAGAGATATTGGGCACCACCCTCACCTGCCAGCCCGGCCCGTCCCTTTCAGATCCTTTGCTTCTTAAGGCAAAAATCTCCGGCGGTGTGTATTTCTCGTTACCTTCGCAGAAAGGACAAATCCCTTCGCCTGTCAATTCCTCCATCTCGATTAGACTGGAGGCACGATCCTCTTCCCCGTCCGGATTGATTACCCATCCTCCGGTGATCGGGTTTCTTCTTAAAGTGGGCATTTTTGGATTCCGGTTTAAGAGTTTAAGGGTTCAAAGGTCCAATCTTCAGTTCAAGAAATCGCCGGACTTATACTAAACGTATTCCAGCAGCTTGTCAACAAAAAGCAGATCGAATCGAGTTTGACCCGCTTTCACAACTCGAGCGTTCCTTCCGGGCCCGCCGGTTTCTTATCATAGCGACGGGAATTCATCCTGCCGTGTGATCATTCCGCAGTCCAACTCCTCCCAGACCTCGTCCTCCCCACAGCATCAGAAGAATACCTCCCTTAACCCCCCGCGGCTCTTCTCGATCTTGACCTCCGGCAGGGCCTTGATATTTATACGAAAATAGTAACCTTCTCTAAAGCCGGTAGCGATCCAGGTAAATCTTGCTTCCCAGCAGTGCATGTCTCGATAGAATTCGAAGTTCTGTTCGGTGATCTTCCCATCCGAGAAATCGTATCGGTTACGATAGCTCAAGAGCCAGCGTCGGGTTAATGGCAGACTTAAAGAGGCGCTGGCCCAGTGGGTTTTCGCTCCTCCTCTGGCCTGGCTGTATCGATGGCTCAGGTTTATGTTCCAGGATCGAGTGACTTTCCTCAGCAAACCTTCTGTTTCGTAATCTCCACTCTCCGGTATTTCTCCTTCGCCCAAGCCTTTGGTCTCTCCCGGCCCTCTCACCCCCGCCGATTCCTCCCAGGTCCCCCGAAGATTGAGACGGGTATCCAGGCTGAAACTCAACCAGCGCGGCGACAACAGCTTCAGCTGGCCGGATGGGTCATGTAAATCGTGAACGACCGAGGCAGCTACATCGAGATTCTTAACGGCAGTGGAACGGAGAACGGTGGAAAGATTGGACATCTTGCGTTCCTTGGCCAGGAAGTTGTATCCGGACGAGAAGTTGACATAGAAGAGATCTGTTTTTCTCTCCACCTCCTCGTCGTCTCTGAGGGATTTGGTCTTAATCTGAAACAGGTTGTTCAGCCCAAAGGCCATGGCCTTTCGCTTGGCTCCCGAGCCTCCTCTTCCGGTGTAGGAGATGTATTCCTGTTTGCGAGTGAATTCAGGCTGCCATGAAAAACTTGCGCTGGGCGTCATCACATGCCTTATTCCCTCCAGCTTTCCTATCTTGGGCCGGAAAGTTCCGTAGAGGACCGTGTTGGCCGAAAGGCTGGCAGAATAAGTGCCCCTCCTGGCGGTGCTGTTCCCGGAAATTGGAAAGGCTTCGGAGAGATTAGTCTTGAAGATCCAGTACCAGGTCTCCTGATAGCGAAAGCCCGGATTTAAAACCAGCCACCCCAAAAGCTTCTGAGGAGCAGAAAGGGAAACACGGTTGTCCGACACCATGAATTTCTTTCTATCAAAATCTCCCTCCCTTTTTCGCCGGTACTGATAATTGAGGAAATTCGAGGAGAAGGAGTAATATATCGAGTTGAACCATCTCCGCTCCAGCTCTCCTCCTTCATTCTCCCTCGGAGAAATAAGGGGCAAAGATGGTCGACTGAAGCTGACAACCGGAAGACTGAGCGTCCGATCGTCGGTGTCCAGATTCCATCTGTGATCTAAGGCAAAGGTGGCGCTGGCTGTCTCCCACCTCTTGCTCAGGTTGGCCTGTGAGTGCAGCGATCTGTTCCTTCTCTCCACCGGGTCGAGGTTCAGATCGCGCCAATAGTCCTTATCGCTCAAGAAAGTTCCGGATGCAGAAAGAGAAAGCGTGGGAGAGACGGTGTGCCGGTGATTGAAGGTTAAGTCCCAGCGGTTGCTTCGGGATTTGGTCAAAGTGGCCAGGTTCCACCAGGATCGATGGTTATACGATCCCGCCACGCTCCCGCTTAAGGTGTAGCGCTTGGCATAGCGAGTCTGTGACCTTATTATCCACCCCGATCCCTCATAATAGTCAAAGGCTGTCTTCAGATCCCAGTAGTCCGAGGCTGCCCAGTAGTACCCCAGATTTCGGATGAACCTCTCTCCCGCCTCTAAGTTCCCTATATCGAAGGTCAAAAATCCCGAGTGTCTTCCCGGCTTGATGGGAAAAACATAATAGGGAATGGCGGCAACCGGAAGGTGACCTATGCGCAGCACCACCGGCTTGGTGATAACCTTGTCCTTGGCAATTATCTTCATCCTTCGACAGTAAAAATGGAAGTGAGGCTCGTCTAAGTCGCAGGTGGTATAGGTGCCCCGGTCTGCCAGAAGCACCTGGTCGGTTATTTTTCTTAGTAGCTTTCCCCTGTAGGTTCCTCTCTGGATGCTGGTGACCCCTGCTGTGACTTTGCCTCTTCTGCTGCGCAGGTCATAGCTCATGCGCTCGCCTTCTATCCTATCATTTCCATCTTGAAGGACCGGCAACCCCTTCCAGATTTTTTCCTCACCCTCACCGGTCTGAATCCCCTCCGCCACCAGAATTCGATCTTCTGTGTCATAGACTATCTTCCCGGCCGAGAGCGAGATCTCTCCATACTTGAGGTTACTCTGTTCCTCCAGGGTGATCCAATTCTTATCTATCTGGTAGTCTATCACCTCCGCTGAATAGTTGATGGTGTCCTCTGCAGTTGAGCTTTCTTCGGTCTTTTCCTCGGCAAAGGTGTATGTTCCCATGGCCCCGCCTTTGATCAGCACCTCCTCCAGTCGTTCACCGGCGAAGAAGAGGTCTATGGTGTCGCCTGAGGCCTCGTTTCTATCCTGTGAGATTCTTTCCCCGGATCCGCTCGCTGATTGGGGATAGTATATGCTGGTGGCGTTTCCGCAGGCCCTCACGTTCTTTAGCTTCTCATCCTCCCAGAAGAAGACCATCTTCTTTGAAGCCAGAAAGCTCTCCCTCTTGTCTTGAGTTACGGAATCGATGATCTCCAAGTGAGAGGCCCTGGCATCACCGTCAACGTCGATCCTATTTATCTTATCCTCCTGAATGAACATATGCATGGTCGTGCCCCCGAGACGATCATTTTGCTTCTCGGCCTCCGGGTCTCCTCTGAGGATTATCTTCTGTTCGTCGTTTATCCACTCAGCTTCATCACAGGTGGCGCTCATGTCAGCTTTGGTTATGCGCACGTTCTCTCTGGCCAGGCCCTTCCTTTCGTCAACGCAATATTCCAACCGTTCACCTCTGACCACCACGCTGCTGTCGCCTTTGTCGGGCCTCAGGATCAGCGAAGGAGATTGGGTGAACACGACCAGTTTCACGGCCCTATCGTATTCCCCATGCCCCCCGGTTATCTTCGCATCCTCCTTTTTGCTCAGAAGGACAACGTCCCCGTCGGCGACCATCTTCCTTGAATTCCGGTGGTAGGTGACCCGGTCTGCGTTAAGGGTCTGGTCCGGGTCCTCAATGGTAACGCTGTCGATGAAAACCACCTGACCCGCGGTTCGATACCAGACTGCTCGATTGCTCCTTAGATTCAGGTCACCGTGCTTGAAGACCACGTTTCCGATCAGGTTGACCATCATGTTGTCTTCCTCCATCCGGAGCTCTGAGAAGTCGGCGTTCAGCAATTGGATGGGTTCCTTGACGGTCTCTTCAGCGGAAAAAGCAGGACGAAAGGAGAGGAACAGGCAAAAGCTGACTAGAAGGTACCTTGAGATTTTATTACCTATTTCACACATCTGAAGTGATCCACAGGACAAAAAAGCTCTTGAAAGACGATTCTGCATGCTGACTTGAAAATATGCCGCCCATATTGGATTCGGCTCCATCTTCAACTACTTATACAATTCAAAATATCTAAATGATAACCAGGAAGCAAGACTTTTGCCCAGCGAATGAATGGTAAATGCGACCATTTGCCCGCATACCACAATACCCAGACCTCGACGCGTGAGGAAAAAATGTAGCGGAGGGCTTTAGCCCTCCACCTTCAAAGCCTCTCTCCGGCAGGATCACTAGTAAAATACGTTTGCGCTACCTTGATCCGCTCCATCCGTTTAATCCGCTGGCATGAACCATCCGGTTCATGCCGCTGACCGTTTTGTTGTGGGGGACTCTTAACCCACAATCGGCGGTCGTCAAACGAAAAGACCAGAACCTAACTTAAGTCAGGTTCTGGTTCCATAACCCGACAACAATCTCTCCGGCGGCAACAAAAAAGGCTTCTCTCGCATGAGAGAAGCCTTTTCTTTTCGTTTAGAGGGACAAAGACTAATACATATCGCCGTATCCGCCGCCGGGCGGCATGCCAGGAGCAGCCGCCTTCTTCTCTTCCGGCTTGTCTGCGATCAGGCACTCGGTGGTGACCAAGAGCGAGGCAATAGAGGCAGCGTTTTCCAACGCGATCCTCACCACCTTGGTGGGGTCTATTACTCCTGCAGTGATCAGGTCCTCGTATTTCTCAGTTTCGGCATTGAAACCGTGAGCACCGGATTTTTTCTTGACCTCGTTGACCACAATCGCCCCGTTCACTCCCGCATTCTCGGCGATCAGCCGAATCGGCTCCTCTAAGGCCTTCTTCAGGATGGAGACTCCGGTCATTTCATCCACGCCCAGTTTGAGCTTGTCCAGAGCGGGGATGGCCCTCAAGAGAGCCACACCGCCGCCGGGGACTATCCCTTCCTCCACGGCCGCTCGGGTGGCGTGCAGGGCATCCTCCACCCTGGCCTTCCTCTCCTTCATCTCGGTCTCGGTTACCGCGCCCACGTTGATGACCGCAACTCCGCCGGCCAGCTTGGCCAACCTCTCCTGGAGTTTCTCCTTGTCATAGTCCGAGGTAGTATCCTCTATCTGTTTCTTGATCTGGTTCACTCTTCCCTTGATGTCTTCCGTCTTTCCCCCACCCTCCACGATGGTGGTGTTATCCTTGTCGATGGTCACTCTCTTGGCCTTTCCCAGATCCTGAACCTGAACGTTCTCCAGTTTGAATCCCAGCTCTTCAGAGATCATTCTCCCGCTGGTCAAGATTCCAATGTCCTCCAGCATGGCCTTTCTTCTGTCTCCAAAGCCGGGGGCCTTGACCGCGCAGACCTTGAGAGTTCCTCTCAGCTTGTTCACCACCAGGGTAGCCAATGCCTCTCCTTCCACCTCCTCGGCGATGATCAGAAGAGGCTTGCCCATCTGAGCGATCTTTTCCAGAAGCGGCAGAAGGTCCTTCATTACGGAGATCTTCTTCTCATAGATCAAGATCAAAGGCTCTTCTAAGACCACCTCCATGGCATCCGGATTGGTGACGAAATATGGAGAGAGATAGCCTCGGTCAAACTGCATCCCTTCCACCACCTCCAGTTCGGTCTTGGTGGTCTTGGCTTCCTCAACCGTTATCACACCATCTTTTCCCACCTTCTCCATGGCGTCGGCGATTAGGTCCCCGATGGATCTGTCATTGTTGGCGGAGATGGTTCCCACCTGGGAGATTTCCGTCTTGCCCGGCACCGGCTTGGACATTTTCTTGATCTCTTCCACCACCACCTGCACTCCTTTTTCTATCCCTCTTTTCAGCGCCATAGGATTGGCTCCGGCGGTGACGTTCTTCAGTCCCTCGCGGACGATGGCCTGGGCCAGAACTGTGGCGGTGGTGGTGCCGTCTCCTGCCACGTCTGAGGTCTTGGAAGCGACCTCTTTGACCATCTGGGCTCCCATGTTCTCGAAGGGATCCTCTAACTCAATCTCCTTGGCAACGGTCACACCGTCCTTGGTCACGGTGGGAGAACCCCACTTCTTGTCTAAGGCCACGTTTCTTCCCTTGGGACCGAGCGTAATCTTGACCGCGTCTGCCAATTTGTCAATCCCCCTTTTTAGCTTTTCTCGCGCCTGAGTATCGAATTCCATAATCTTCGCCATATCGATCGACCTCCCATTATCTCAGTTTTGTTTGAAGAACTGTTTTACCTCTGCGCTCGACTACCCAATCACGGCCAGTATGTCGCTTTCCCGCATTATGAGATAGTCTACATCGTCCACGGTAACCTCGGTTCCGGAATACTTGCCATAGAGAACCTTATCACCCTTCTTGACCTCCATGGCGACCTGCTTCCCCTCTTCCGTCATCCGACCCGGGCCCACCTCTACGACCTTTCCCTCCTGGGGCTTCTCCTTGGCCGTATCCGGAATGATTATGTCGCCCTTCTTTTGTTCCCCCACCTCCAGGGACTTAATCAATACCCTGTCTGCCAAAGGCTTAACCTGCATAACACAACCTCCTTGTTTGAAAGTTTGACTATAATTGCACTTGATCTCGAAAGCCTGTTAGCACTCTACGCCGGAGAGTGCTAAAGAGTTTGCAAAAAAAATTCTGCGCCTTTTCGGCGATTCCGGCTTGGCACCTGCCAATGCCGGAAAGGTCCTCAGGCGACGGTGTGGGAATATATAGGCCAGGACTTTTCTTGTCAACTACTTTTTTGGGATTTTTTCACCTGCAGATATATTCTTCTCAACCCCTCCAGGGTCAGGGTCGGATTGACCTCTTCGATTGTCCTGGATTCCTTCGCAATCAAGTCCGCCAATCCGCCGGTAGCGACCACCTTTGGCCTTTTTCCTATTTTATGCTCCTTCTTAAGCTCTTCCTTTATTCTATTTACGATCTCATCTATCTGCCCCACCGATCCGAAGATGATCCCGGATCTCATGCTCTCCTCTGTGCTGCTGCCGATGGCCTTCCCGGGCCTCTCCAGGCTAACCTTAAAGAGCTGCGCCGCTCTCTGGAAGAGATGCGAAGCCGAGGTCTCCACTCCGGGCGCGATGGCTCCGCCCAGGTATTCTCCCTCATCCGAGATCACGTCGAAATTGGTGGAGGTTCCCAGGTCCACCACGATGGCAGGGCCTCCGTAAATCTGGTAGGCCGCCACCGCATTGGCGATCCGGTCGCCCCCCACCTTGGAGGGGTCATCATAGAGGATTTTGATTCCCAGAGGGAGCTTCCAGTTGACCAGAACAGGATCGACTTTCAAAAACTTCCTGCTCATCTCCTGATAGATCGGGGTGAGCGGGGGAACCACGGAGCAAATTATCACCTCATTGATTTTGCGGTGATTATGCAGGAACTGCCTCACCAGAATTCCGCACTCGTCCACAGTGACGGCGTGATTCGACGTCACCCGAAAATGATCGATAAGCTTACTGCTCCGGAATATTCCCAGCACCGTGTGAGTATTTCCAATGTCAATTGCCAAAAGCATAATTAAAATCCCTTGCCAGTATTTGTTTCAGAAATTATCTTACTTCAAGGTTTACCTTCAATCCCAGTTTCCGTGACAGACGGAAGTTTTTAAAGTCAAATTATCTCATCCATCCTTGTTACACGCTTCCAAAGAAGGCTTGATTTGAGACACCAGAAACAAAGAGGCGAAAATCGAAAGGATGGGGACTAGCGGGAAATGAAATCGGTCGATGCCGAAGAAGATGAAGTGAATTCCCATCCAGTAAATAAGAATGCCCCAGAGAAGATAAAATCCGGGTTTTCTTTTCCATCTACCTTTCAGGAACAAAAAAAGTCCTCCTGCTGAAAAAATCAAAATGGTAAGGTAGTACACCTGTCCGATAATACTGAAGATGACGAACTTGTCAACTCTATTGGCGTTTGCCGCCAAATCCAGCTCCTTGGCAATGGCGGCAAAGTCGGTGACAAAAAGATATATCTCCTTCTTTATTCCTCTCCGGACAAACCCGATCGGGTCATCCAGGATGAATTTCGTGGCTAACTTATAACCCAATCTGTCATTTCCCACTTCATTGGGTGCCGAGAGGTCCTTGAAGGGGTTTTCCTTCTTCCACACCCAGCTTCCACTGGAGATGGGGCTGTTACCGATATACAAATTTATCCCTCCGCTGGTGGCAACGGTGAAGACACCCAAAGTCTTTTTGTTTCTCAGCATCCAGGGAAACAGCGTCAGGAATGCCACCAGGATGGTTAGAACCGCATCTCTCAGGATCAAACCGGGTCTTCGCCTCGATGCTAAGTAGAAAAACAGGACCAGAAAGGGTAGAAACAATGCCACCGCTCTTATCAGAATCAAAAGTCCCAAAAGAACGCCGACGGTTACAGGAATAAAGACTGTGGGACGAACCTCTTGTTTCAACAAAAGATAGACGACCAGAAGAAGCAGGACCGTGAAGATGATTTCAGAAGCTAAGACATTGGTGAAAAATATCTGGCTAGGAAACAGGGCAAGTACAACCAGAGTCAGACGAGCGGGGAGAGGACTAATCAGTCTTCTGGCAAGCAGATAGGTGAAGGCACAGATGCATATACTTAAGAGCACATTAATGAATTCCACCACAAAATAGTGGTGTCCGAATATCCAATAGACTATGGCCAGAAAAAGAGGGTATCCGATGGGCCAATATGCAGTGGGTAATCCGTTCTCCTCATATCTCCACACCTGGGACATGTGGTAGGCCGCATCGTCGTACCATTTCCAGTCCGCATACAATTGGGTGGGAATGAGAGTGATCCATAATATCCTTAAGACAAAAGCCAGCCCCAAAAACAGAAAAAGGAAATTTGCCTCTTCAATGTTTTCAAGTTTTGTCAAGGCATCTTTCAAGAGGTTTCTGCGCCAGAGAAGGAAAAGTATGAGGCAGACCCCCACAAGTCCAAAAGACAAAAAGGAAGTTTTCAAGATCAGTGCGGTTTGAGGGACGAAAGACCCATCCGGGCTTAAGCGCAGAAAAAGCCTTTGAGCTTCCTCAAAACCCGCGAACAATGAAAACCCGAAAACTATGAGAAATGAAGCTACGATTACAGCAAAAAGGGGTTTTTTCTCAGAAAGGTTGCTTTGATATAACATAACTTGAGTGAGGGATCACCTTCACATTTCTTCTGGTCCCTTCTTCTCTTAAGGAGTGGTCGCCAAGAAAAATCACACCACCGTCACCTCACCTGCCCTCACCGCTCTTTCGCCACTTGCGGTCCTTATCAGCAGAGATCCGTTGTCGTCAATGTCCTGGGCCATGCCCTCTATCTTTTCTCCTCCGAATTTCACAGCCACCTTCCTGCCCAATAGTGAAGAAAACCTCTTGATCAATGGCCGCTGCGGAGCCAGTCCCTTCTTCTTGAAATCCAGGTAGATGGATTCAAACCTGTGCAAAAAAGCAGCTAACAGCTTCACTCTGGAGACTTCCTCTCCCCACTCTATCCTGATCGAGGTGGCACGTGCGGAGAGATTCTTGGGGAAATCCTTGGGTAGGTGGTTAACGTTCACTCCTATCCCCGCGACGACGAAATTGGTTCTGTCCAACTCCGCGGAGAGTTCGAGGAGTATTCCGCCCACCTTCAGACCGTTTATCAGACAATCGTTGGGCCATTTTACCTTAGCATCCAATCCGGTGAGTTTTCTGATGGTTTGGGCCAGGGCCAATCCGGCACAGATGGAGAGCCCGGGGGCCTTAAAGGGCGGTACGTTCGGACGCAAGATAAGGCTTATCCACAAACCCAGCCCCGGCGGGGAATACCAGCCCCTCCCCATCCTTCCCTTACCTTTGGTCTGCTCATCCGCCACGATCAGAGTTCCCTCCTTAGCTCCGGCCTCTGCCAGACGGAATCCCAACCGGTTGGTCGATCCCACGCTGCGGTAGGACAGGACGTCCTTTCCCAGAATCTTCGTCTTCAGCTTTCCCTTCACCTCTCCAGCCAGAATGAGATCAGGGCTTTTCAGCAGCCGGTAGCCCTTTCCCTTCTCGGATAAGATCTCAAAGTCCCACCTTCGGAGTTCCTTGATCGCCTGATAGACAACGTAAGGATGCACCCGCAGCTTCTCCGAGATCTCTTTTGTGCTCAGAAAGGTGCGCCGCTTCTTTTGTAGAAGTGACAGCACCTCTTCTCCGGCTGCCTGCATACTTCTTGTCATATGACGTCCGTCGCTCTCCTGGTTATGTGGGTGAAACCCAATTCCTCGCCGAACGAGCTAAGCATTCCGGCGGAATGAATACCCGCCTCTATATGTTGGGTGAAGGGATTTGAAGTCCTTACTCAAGTTTCTGACTACGGTTTGATCAGCATCAGACTCATGTCCAGCGCCGGGGCGGAATGAGTCAAAGCCCCCACCGAGATGAAGTCGACTCCGGTCAATGCGATTTTCCTGACATTCTTTAGGTTGACGCTCCCCGACGCTTCAATTTTGATGGCCCGGCTGGCAGAGCGGATCATTCGTACGGCTTTTCTCATCCGATCAATCCTCATGTTGTCCAGCATTATCCAATCCGACTTTGACTCAATTGCCTCCCTCACCTCGGATAGATTTCTGACCTCCACCTCGATTTTCTTTTTCCGACACTTCGATCGCGCCCGCTTGATCGCCTTGGAGATCCCGCCAGCGGCCTTGATGTGATTCTCCTTGATCAAGATCATGTCAAATAGCCCCATGCGATGATTCTTCCCGCCTCCCGCCTTCACTGCATACTTCTCCAAAACCCTCAAGCCTGGTGTGGTCTTTCTGGTATCAAGAATCTTTGTTTTGGTTCCCTTTACTTCTTCTACATACTTAGCGGTCAGGGTGGCGATTCCGGAGAGCCTTTGCAGGAAATTCACAGCCGTCCTTTCGGCCGAGAGGATACCCTGTATCTTTCCCCGAACCAAAGCCACCTTCTCTCCTTTCCTGATCCTTTCCCCGTCTTGTTTGAGCATTCTGAAAACGACCTTCGGATTCACCGTCCGGAAGACCATCTTGGCCACAGGCAGTCCTGCCAGAACCCCTTCCTGTTTGGCTACGATAACGGCTTTACCGGAAGGTTCGTTCCCCAGTAATGCTTCTGAGGTTACATCCCCGCTGCCGATATCCTCCGACAGCGCCAGGTGTATCAGGTGTTTTATTTTCGGATCTGTGATGCGCATGAGATGAACTCTCCAAAGCATACTAAATTAACACAAATTGCGGGCTTGTCAACGGAAAACGGGCTGATCGTTTTTCATTTTGGGTACGTCAGTCAGGCTATCGGAGGTGGGCTGAAATCGATCTTTTCCGATCATATGCGGCTGCAAACAATCAAGCGAACCGGTAGACGCACCCTTCAGGGTGCGAAATCAGACGCGCAAAAAATCACCTCAGCCTCCTCAGAGGCTGAGGTGATTGGTCTGACGCTAAAACCAGAAAGCAAGGCGTTACTTCAGCAGCAGCATCTTCTTGGAGTAGACGCTGGCATCTGCTTTCAGCCTGTAGAAGTAAACGCCGCTGGTTACGTCGTTCCCTGTCTCGTCCTTTCCGTCCCAGATGACCTTCTTCGAGCCAGGGCTCTGGCGCTCGTCCACCAGGGTTCTAACCCTTTCTCCGAGGACGTTGTAAACTCGAAGCTGTACGTTGGCCTCCTGAGACAGAACGTAAGAGATGATCGTCTCCATGTTGAACGGGTTGGGATAGTTGTCCAGAAGCTGGCAGACGGAAGGCAAGGAGGGCGCATCCGTTTTGTGCTGCTGCACATAATATCCATTGGATCTTAAGACGAAGTCCCTGGCGACGTCCGGCGTCGGGTGTCCCGGGGAGAGAAAAGCCAACTCAATTTTCTCACCGGGTGAAAGCACGACGAATTCTCCATCCTCCCTCTCAAGCTGGCTTAAGACCTGAGCCCTTGCGGAATGGGATGCCGTGGCGGGAAGATGGCAGTAAAGCTCCGGCTTCTCGGAGCTAACGAGAAAGTAACTTATCTCGTCCGCCGAATAGAAGCCTGTCCAGGAGATCCTGATTTTCATCTCTCCGTTTTCATCCACGTATTGAGGATCAATGAAGCAGAAGGATTTCTGTGGATTATCTCGAGGAGGAAGATCGGATAGTTCGATCCAACTCCCATCCTTTGCCTGGATCTCGATTTTGAGCATGGAAGGCTCGGGCGAACCGGCTGTCTTCGGAATGTTTTTTGGTGGCGGACTCGGCCCGACTCCGGAGACGACACACGACGGTATACCGTCCGAGTTTACCTCCTGCTTTAGGGTGAGCACCAGATGACCAGCCTGGTCACAGGTATAGAAGACTCCGTCCTTTTCCCTGATCTTGTCCAATTGATCAACTCCGTTATGATCGGTACAGGAAAGCGGAGCGACTTGGTTCTCATACAGGTGAATCTCTCCGTCGGGAGATACCGCCACCTCGGTTCCCAGAGCATGATCCACCAGGATCAACTCCAGATTATCCAGGTGGGTGATCTCCTGTTCGAACTCCCGGATCTGGAGCAAATACTTATCGTCCCGGAGCACCGGTTTTTTGCTCAGCAGAAGATTGTCCGTCACGAAGAGGTCAAGCCTGTCCGGATTCTCTGATTGGGTCAGGATGGTGTTGTCCTTCTCGAAGTGATCCCCGGTCCAGGAATAGACAAAAGGACAGCCCGGTGATGGACGGCTTTTGACCTTGATGCTGCCGTGATCCCATTCCGGAAGGAACGTGGAGTACATCGGCTCGCAGCCGTTGGCCAGAGTGAGAATCAGGTTGCAGGTGGTATCGGTAAAGGTAATGGGAATGACCGTTCCGACCGGAACGCCCGATTGCACCTGGAAAGTGATGTAGAATCCGACTCCTCCGGGATAATTGGGATCAGCCAAGATGCAGTGACCGTTGGTGGAGAAGACCGAAACATGGGCGGGATCGTCCCCGCAGAAGAGGGTATTGGTGACAGCAAAGCGAGCATCCTCCACGCTTTGGTAGATCAGCTTGTCCGGATCGTAGGCCATATCTACCCTGAAGTATATCAAGCCCTCCTCATTGTGCACGTAGACCGGGAGCCGGGCATTACTGCCGGCATAAGTCAGAACATTGTCCGGAAGGGTAAACTTGACTCCCTTGTGATCAACAAAGACGCCTCCGAAGTCATAGGTTGGGATGTAGGCGAAATACTCCGGTGCACATCCGTTGACCACTGCCTGGAGCGAATAGCAGAAGGGATCATTGAAGACCAAGGGGATCACGTTCCCCACCGACACGGTATCCTGAACCTTGAAGTGAACGTAGAAGGCGGGCTCGCTTCCCGGCTCTATGCAGCCCTCTGCACCCGCCGTCAAGAAGACATGCAGGTAGCCAGGCCCGCAGAAATCGGTATGGGCGTTGAGAATCCCAAAGCGGCCAGCTTGAGCGAATCTATACTGCAACTGATTCGGGTCGTATTCCAGCTCCACCCGGAAATAGCTGACGCCAACCCCCTGATCCAAGTAGACCGGAACCTCGAGGTCCGACTGACCGGGATAGGCTGAGATGTTGTCGGCTATGATGACCTCGAACTCCGGAAGCGGTTCGACATATATGCTGCCAAAATCATAGGTGGCGCTGTAGGCCGGATAATCGGGCGCGCATCCGTTGACCACGGCCTGGAGCGAATAGCAGAAGGGATCGTTAAAGACCAGGGGGATGGTAGTTCCTCCTGGGACCCCTCCGTCCACCGCAAAATGGATGTAAAACGCCGGTTCGCTGCCTGGCTGGGTGCAATCTTCCGCTCCCCCGGCAAAGCCGAAGACGTGCAAAAATCCAGGACCGCAGAAGTCGGTATGCGCGTTGAGGCTTGTGAAGCGACCACCGCTGACAGACAGGAATTCCAACTTACTTGGGTCGTACTCCACTTCCACCCTAAAGTAGTTCACCCCCGTTCCCTGGTCGAAGTAGACCGGAACCTCAAGATCGGCCTGACCCGGATAGGATAGAATGTTGTCGGGGATGGCAAATTCAAACTCCGGAGCCGGCGGGATGTACACGCTCCCAAAGTCGTAAGTTGGGATGTACGTCGGGTAACTCGGGGCGCATCCGTTCACCACCGCCTGCAGTGAGTAGCAGAATGGATCGTTGAAGGCCAGAGGGATGACGGTCTCCTCGGAAACACCCCCATCTACCGCAAAGTGGATGTAAAACGCCGGTTCGCTCCCCTGCTCGGCGCACCCGTCTCCCCCTGCAAAAGCGAAAACGTGCAAAAAACCGGGGCCGCAGAAATTAGTGTGAGCGTTGACAGACCCAAAGCGACCAGTGCTGGCGTATAGGAATTCCAGCTTACTCGGGTCATACTCCACTTCCACCCGAAAATAGTACACCCCGTCCGATTGCTCAAAATAAACCGGTACTTCCAGGTCCGGCTGACCAGCATAGGCTAGAATACTGTCCTCTATGACAAATTCAAACGTTTCTGCTTTGCCCGCCGCAAAGGGACAGAGAATTAGCACGGCCGACAACAGACAGAAGATTCTTCTCAGTTTCATTTCTTGACTCCTTCCAATGGGAAAGTTAGAGACTAATTGTGGAAGCCTGATTTAGACTACCTTGCTCGCGGGAAGGCCGCTCACAGCAAACTCAGAATCGGGCAGCCGGTTACCCGAAAGGTGGATCACATTTATATCTTTTTATTCCTGTAAAAGCCGGGCTATTCATTCTAAAACCGATGGCACTTATGTGTTGATGTGACAAGAGAATCGTCTAACGTCGTTAGTTTGCCAGCCCACATACTCTCTTATGCAAGCAACAGTACTATAAGGACATGACCTACCAAAGTCAAGATATTTTTTTGGTTTTTGCTCAGGAGTGCTGTCGATACCTTGAAAAAAGCCCCTCCCTTGACCCGGCAAGAGAGGGGCT
Source organism: Candidatus Zixiibacteriota bacterium (assembly GCA_049643405.1). Taxonomy (GTDB): domain Bacteria; phylum Zixibacteria; class MSB-5A5; order MSB-5A5; family SM1-73; genus SM23-73-3. The sequence continues at coordinate 753 of JBARPX010000269.1, read as the reverse complement.
TTTTCTTGGCTCTTTTGAGGTTAGCCGCGGAAAAGGTAGTTAATCAGGGCAACCAGGTCGGCGACATTCACCTCGCCATCCTGGTTGAAGTCTCCCAGGCTCACCGGACTGGGCGGCAGGCCTCCCCGGTAGAGGTAGTTTATGACGTAAACTAAATCAGCCACGTCCACTATTCCGTCGCTGTTGGCGTCGCCTGAGATTACGTCAGTGAATATCCAGCCTGAAACGGTAGTCGGCTGAACCAAGACCAAACCCTCGGCATCGGTGTAGGAGTTGTAATGTCCCCAGTCTTCCCTGACCTCAAAGTTGACGGGAATAGATGTTCCGGCAGGAGCATTCTCATCCACCCTGAAGTCGACTCCTGCCAGGACGCCTGCGCCCGGCTCGATCGACGAATACGAGGCGTTGTTCTCCTCCCACCAATCACCATAGGTGAAGAAGAACAGCTCGCCCGGCTTGATGACCGGATAGACGTCTTCCCATCCTGGTATCCGCGCTCCAGAGGTGTCCACCCCTTCAACGGAGAGTCGACTATCGTCGAAAACCAGTTTGAAGGTTGCGCCCCGGGCCGAATACGAGTTTGACAGCCATACCGGAACTGAGACAACGTCACCAGGATGAGCGGACGTGGAGACCAGCACCAATTGATCCGAATAACTCGCCGGCGGCCCATCACTCTGGCTCTTCAAGGGGATTTCGACGGCGTCGTGCAGAATAACGCGGACCAGGTAGAGAAGGTCGGCGATGGTCCCG
>JBARPX010000268.1:0-3197 GCA_049643405.1 Candidatus Zixiibacteriota bacterium | reverse complement strand
GAGCACAAACAGAAGAGGAAGCGCTTTCTTTCATCTCCGCTCTCACCGTCGGCCTCGATTTGACCCTTCGAGACGTGCAGGGGGAGTTGAAGAAAAAGGGGCTGCCCTGGGAAATCGCCAAGGCTTTCGAACAGAGCGCTCCCGTAGGCGATTTCATCCCGTACGATCGGTCGCTCGACCTGAAGAACATCTCGTTTGGCTGCAAGGTCAACGGAAAAGAGAGACAGCGAGGAAACACCGGTAAGATGATATTCAGCATCGAGAGACTGCTGGTGGAACTGAGCAAGATATGGCTGCTGCGTTCCGGAGATCTTGTATACACGGGCACTCCCTCAGGAGTCGGCCCGCTCGAGATCGGCGATTCTATTGAAGTCGAAAGCGACCCGATCGGATCGTTCTCGTGGAGTATTATTGAGTGAGCCGTGGACCAAAAACTCCAGGGCGTCTGTCGATTTCACCCTCCCTTGTGTTCCCTCCCGTTCCGCCACAGGCGGACAAGAGAGAGAAGACCTCGTTCCCTCTCTCTCATGGGATAGGGCTAGGTCGAAGATCCCGCCAGCGGGGGCAGAGGGTGATCTCCTTTGTCAGCGCAAGTTGCCTGTCCTGGCGGAAGACTCAGAGTCCCCCGCGTCGTCCGCGAAACCCACAAGCACGGAAACCGTATACGAATAATAGGGAAGAGAACGATTTGTCACACTAATCTCAGAGAGGAGGATTTACAATGTCTCTGTTCAAATCCGTAATCGCCGTGCTGCTGATGATTCTTCCCATCTCCGCAGTGGGGCAGACCCTGCCGAATCCTCAAGACACGGAATCTGCAGATCGGCCTGTTTCAAATTCACTTCGAGGTAAACACTGCATCGAAGTCACGGCGGGGCTTCTGAGCGGGATCACTTCCACCGTCGAGGTATCGGCGGGCGGCGTAAGGACGACAAGCGAAGCGAATGGTTTTCTCGGATCTGTCGGTTACACCTACTGGGTTGAAAACGACTGGGGCATCACTTTCAGCGTAGGAGTCTCGGACATGGATGCTAGCGTCTCCACGAGCGGTTCGGGCACTTCTGTAATAGCAGCCGAAGTTATGCCCATATTGTTCGGGGTAAGATACCAGCCCTCCGGACTCATCGACAGCGATGTTGCGAGACCCTTTGCGTCTGTCTCTGCCGGATCTTACCTGGGGTCTTCCTCAGAAGTCCGCACAGGGGTGACCACTGTGGTCGAGGCTCGCTCGGAGACAGCCCTCGGTTCGCGTCTTGCAGTCGGCGTAGACCTATCGCTCTTCAGATGGTTCAAGCTCGGTTTTGCGGGCGGTTATCATTTCGTCACCGATTTTGAAAACCGTATCGGGTCGGAGAAGAACTACAGCGGCCCCGAGTTCTCTCTGTCTCTTGGAATCGTCTTTGGCAAGGGAAAGAATAACGCCACGGGTGCCATTGACTAAACCTGGAGGAGCTTCTCTGCCAGCGTCCTTGTACCTGTCATTGCGAGGAGCCCCCAGTCAGGGGCGAGGGGCGCGCTTCGCTCGCAATTACCGGCTCCGTGTGCCCGTCAGACAGAGAAACAACCATGAGTAGGAGGATAACCAATGGCAGTATTAGAGCAAGGCGACAAGATACACGTGATGACACGCCGGCGATTCGAGGAGGACCTCCGGCGGCACTTCGTTGGTGAGATCCAGGCGGCAACCGACACGGCCATCCGGGTGGAGGGCTACACCTTCGTGTTCGACGGGACGGCTAACGAGTTTGTGAAGAGGCCGGAGATTAGAGTGCGGATTTTTGGCCTGGCCGATTCCGGTAACATCATCAACGTGCTGCCTCGGACCGTGGATATCAAGAAGGTGTACTACGGGCAATCCGAGGATAAACGACTCATGCTCGCGGACGGCGAGTCGTTCACTCTCGACATCAACGAGTTCACCCATTTGAGATAGGCTTCTTGTGGTGTCAGGTCCTGCTCATGGCTCGCCGTGAGTGTGACCTGACATACCCATGAGGAGTGGGCATAACCGGAGATACCCCCTGCTGTGTCTGCGAGGTCACACCCGCCAAGGTTGGCAAGACCTGACGGAACATAGAACCTCACCTTCTTCGGGAGGGGAGTTCTGTTTCCTCTCCCCTCCGGGGAGACGAAGACCCGTCTGCGGGGATAAAAGGTGAGGGGTCGGCAGAGTATATCAGTAATCCACTGCTCCTGAGGGCAACCTGTCTGATTGAAGGAGAACAGCCGGTTTGAAGAGTCTCCTCCCTGCTCAACAACGACGCCTCAGCATCGCCACCCTGGCGGGCGTATCCATCGTTGTTCTGCTGATGCTGGTTGGCTACTCGAATATACAGCAGGACGACCAGTATATCTTCTATTCATATGCAAAGAACCTGGCCAACGGCCAGGGATACGTGTTCAACATAGGGGAGCGGGTTAACGCGACAACCTCTCCCCTCTACACGCTTCTTCTGGCCCTCACTTACACGATCCTTCGATTTCTCCCCTTCGTGACCATACCCTTAATCGGGCATCTGATAGGAATAGCCAGCCTCTTTTTTATATGCGTCTTCCTGATGCAAGCGTTCAAGTCGGAGAACTCGTCTCTTTTCCCCTTCGTTCTTCCTCTGGTCTTTCTCACCAATACCCTGCTGCCAAAGGCCATAGGCATGGAGACCTTTTTGACCATGATGCTGTCCTTGATGTGCCTCTACTTCTATGTGAGCGGCAGGCTGGTTGCCGCATCCCTAACCTGCTCGTTGGCGGTGCTGGCCAGACCGGATGTGCTTCTTTTGGCCCTTGTCCTTGTGAGTTACGATTTCATCCGTAATCGTCGTCTACCTTCGATCAGCATGATGTTTGTGTTCCTGCTCCCGATTGCGGCCTGGGTCACGTTCAGCCTAATCTATTTCGGCAATGCAATTCCATCCACCCTGTCGGCCAAGCTGGCCCAGATAGAGGCAGGGTTTTGGGGAGACGGCCCGGTATTCTTCCAGGGGCTTACATATCACCTTTTCCAGGGTGGCGACAAGATAACGATGATCACCATAGGGGCTGCCTTGCTGTTGGGGCTTGCCGTCTTCCTAACAAGATGCAGGCAATGGAGCATTTTCCGGCATCCGGTTTTCCATTTGATCCTGCTCTGGAACCTGGTTTATCTGATCGTGTATGGCTTCATCCTGAGGGCACCGGCTTATTACTGGTATTACACTCCG
>JBARPX010000267.1:0-6371 GCA_049643405.1 Candidatus Zixiibacteriota bacterium | reverse complement strand
CAGGTAACCCAGCCCTGCCTCCTGCAGATATAACTCCTCTTAACAACGAGTATTATAGCTCGCAGACCTGTGGAAGTCAAGAAAAATGCTACGAAATTAGCATAGAACCCCCTGTCTCCCCCTTCTCAGGGGGACAAAAACAATAACCCGCTGTCCTACGGATCTTCGATATCAGGGGGACGTAAAAACGCCCCCTTGTGAGGGGGGGGAGTTATGGGGGTCAACCATGCCCAAAGGGCTGGCTGGCAAATCTTCTGTTGTCAAGCGGGATAAGAGCCGTGCTTGGCTTACGGTTTTTGCCCCTCGGCCAACTGCTTGGGCTTTTCTTTGCTGATTAACTTGGAGGAGAAAGCTTTCAACTCTTCTAAGTAGCGACTGTTATGTACCTTCCATTTGATGAGCATCCAATGGCCGTAAAGCCGGTGTTGGAAATTCTTGTATTTGAATCTGACGGCCGCCTTGGTCACCTGCCACAACGAGTAAAACTTGGGCATGGCCTCCAGCATGACGCCGAACTGAAGCTCCCACACCGACATCTTGTTGGGTTTGTACACCACGTGATGCCCGTCATATTGGCTCCAGTCGAAGGAGGTCACCCGATTCTCTGATACCAGCCTCTCGTAAACCGGGGTTCCGGGCAGAGGCGTTAAGATCACCATCTGCGCCGTATCGATCTTCCACTTGATTGCAGACCTCACCGTCTGCATCACCGTTTCCCTGTCATCCTGCTCTCCGCCCAGCACGAACATGCCGTGCGTCTTAATCTTATACTGGTGCAGGATTCTGATGGCCTCTCCCATCTCTTCCACGGTCTGGCGTTTGTTGTATTCCAGAAGCGTCCGGGGATTAACGGATTCCAGTCCAATATACAGAACCTTGCAGCCGGCTCTATGCATCAGTTGCAGAAGCTCTCGGTCCTTGGCCACATCCAGCCGGCTCTGGGCGGTCCAGGGAAAAGTCAGATCGTTCTCCACCATCAACTGCAGGAGCCTTTTAGTCCTCTTCTTGTCGGCGGCAAAATTGTCGTCATAGAAGAATATCCACGCTTTTGGATATAAACGGTGGTAATACCTTATGTCCTCCAGCACCTTCTCCGGGCTGCGGGTGCGGTATTTGTGCCCAAACATCTTGGTGACCGAACAGAAGGTGCAGTCGAAGGGGCATCCGCGGGAGGACAGAACCGGAAATATGGGCGGCTCCTTCCAGCCCTTTATCAACGAAAGTTCCGGCGTGGGGAGACCGTCTTGATCCTTCAGGTATGATCTTCGCTCGTTATGATACACCCGGGTTCCTATCTTATAGGATAGCCCCGGGATATTGGAGATGGAGGCGGCGTCATTTCCATTTTCCAGCCAGGCTGCCAGCTCCAGAATGGTCTCTTCGCCCTCTCCTCTTACCACAAAATCGGCGTAGTTGTCCAGTGCCTCTTCGGCCATGAAGGTGACGTGTGCCCCGCCCATCACCACAGGTATGTCCCTTCCCAGAACCCGGGCCTTATCCTTTATCTGCCGCGCAATGTGATAAGCCTCGGGAGCGGTGCTGGTGATTGTGGAGATCATCACCAGATCCGCAGACAGGGTCTCCTCCCAATCGATGGGAGCGAGATCCTGGCAGAAAAGCCTCACCTGGTGACCCTTGTCTCTCAAAATCGTCCCCAGCATGGGCAGTCCCAGGCGGGGAAGCTTGAATGCGCTGAATACATGGAAGCCGGGGGGCGCCGGCTCTATCCCTACGATCTTTTTGATTTTCATTTTTTCCGTTTTTGTCCTTTCGAACCAGGGTGATAATCCAGACTCGTCCAAACTCTAACGTACCGATACGCACTTGTCAAGGCTTTTATTGAGTTCTCTCGAAAAATAAGATTGCAGAATCGTGTCGTGGGATTCACTCACATGCAACCGTATGCTTCCCTCTCTTTAGGGTCTGCGAATCAAGCCGAAGCCGCCGATCCCGCTGGGAGGGGCCTAAACTGTATATTAACGAACAATTCGGAGTCATTGTCTTACCCGTTCATCAAAACTCCTTGTTGGGGCATAGGTTTTCTGTTATCTTAGCGGCAACTGACGTGAGGGGCTGGCGCAGGATGTGATTTACCTTGAACCAGGTTATATCCGTCTTAGAATACTCAAGGAGAGAAATGGAGATTGATTTTCTGAAAGATTTGAACCCGGCCCAGAGAGAAGCTGTCTGCTACGCCTCCGGTCCGCTCTTGATTCTGGCTGGAGCTGGCAGCGGAAAAACCAGGGTCTTAACCTATCGCATCGCATATTTAATTGACGTAGAGAAAGTTCATCCGTGGAAGATTTTGGCCGTAACCTTCACCAACAAGGCGGCGGGCGAGATGAGAGAGAGGGTGGAGAAGCTCTTGGGCAAAGCGGGCACCGGCGCGTGGGTCAGCACGTTTCATTCCTGGTGTGCGCGGACCTTAAGAAAGGAAGCCCACCTTCTGGGCTACTCCCGTACTTTCAGCATCTACGACGATGGCGATCGAAAATCTGTGATAAAAAAGTGCATGGAGGAACTGGATATCTCCACCAAGAATTTCTCGCCGGATGCCATAGGCCGCCACATTTCGTCTGCGAAGGACATTTTACTCACGCCTGAAAGCTTCTCTTCCCAGGCTGATGGCTATTTCGAGGAGACCGTGGCACGGGTCTACCCGCTTTATCAAAAGAAACTTCGGGATGCCAATGCTTTCGATTTCGATGACCTGATAATGAAGACGGTCGAACTCTTCAAGGCTCATCCTCAAATTCTGGAAGGATACCAGAACAGGTTTGAGCACATCCTGGTGGATGAATATCAGGATACCAACCACGCTCAATACGTCCTGGTGAATCTATTGGCAGGGAGGAGTCGAAACCTGTGTGTGGTGGGAGATGAGGATCAATCCATCTATGGCTGGAGAGGGGCGGACATAAACAACATCCTCGATTTTGAAAAGGATTATCCGGCCGCTAAGGTGATTAAGCTGGAGCAGAATTACAGGTCCACCCAGGTGATCTTAGACGCCGCCGGCGCCGTGGTAAAGAATAACGAAGAGAGGAAGGGCAAAACCCTCTATACGCACATCGAGGGAGGGGAGAAAATCGGCCTTTTGGTCTCAGAAGACGAATACCATGAGGCGGACGCGCTGGTGAAACGGATCCAGCATCTTTCCGGTTCAGATGGCTATTCTCTATCCGATTCTGTCGTCCTCTATCGCACCAATGCCCAATCCCGGGTGTTCGAGCAGAGGCTGAGAGACAACGGCATACCATACGTGATCGTCGGCGGCCTGAGGTTTTACGAGCGGAAGGAGGTCAAGGACATCCTGGCCTATCTGAAGGTGCTGGCAAACCCCAAGGATAATCTCAGCCTGAAGAGAATCATCAACGTGCCCGGCAGAGGAATCGGAGCGAAGACCGTGGCAAAGATAGAAAACTTCTGTCTGATAAATAGCCTGAGCCTCGTTGACGGGATAAAGAAGATAGACGACATTGAAGGACTTTCTCCCAGATTCAAAAACACAATACGTGATTTCTCCAACATGTTGGACCGGTTCGCACTGCTGAAGGAAAAAACGAGCATAGACGAGTTCACCGCACTGGTTGCCGAGAGAACCGGGTATGTAGATGAACTGCGGAAAGAGAGAAGCATTGAGTCGGACAGCAGAATAGAGAACGTGAGGGAACTCATCAATGCCACGTCCGAATTTCGAGAAAGATCCGAGCAACCCACGCTGGAAGCGTTCTTGGAAGAGGTTTCGCTCATCACCGACATAGACATGTGGGACAAAAGCAAGGACGTGGTGACGCTGATGACCTTGCATGCCGCCAAGGGTTTGGAGTTCAGGGTCGTTTTCATCGCCGGGCTGGAAGAAGGGCTTTTCCCGCTTTCCCGCTCGCTGGAGGATCCGTCCGAACTGGAAGAGGAGAGGAGGCTTTTCTACGTCGGAATGACCCGGGCACAGGAGAGACTATTCCTCTCCTACGCCCGCCAGCGTCGCAGATTTGCCGATATACTCAACCTAAAATCCAGATTCTTAGACGAGGTCCCGCAAGAGCTTCTGGAGGTTGAGGACAATACCTCCCGTGAGGGTGAGTACTTTTCCAGAGTCGATGTCGATCGTATAGAGTCTCTCTCCTTCGAGGCAGAAACTCCCTATGACTCAATGTTGAAGGTCGGCACGCGGGTGCTCCATTCTCACTGGGGGGAAGGAACCATCCTTCACCGGGAGGGCGCCGGTGAAAACCTGAAGCTCACTGTGGTCTTTAGCGGCGGGCTCAAGAAAAAGCTCTTGGCGAAGTACGCTGATTTGGAAATAATGGGCTATTGATCGCCGGTGGCAAAGAGCATTCCTGTTATTTTGGCCGCAAATCCCCCGTCAATCCAACAAAAGGATAAAACGACTCAAGCCCGTGCTCTTCTCTAACACAGGCTTGAGTCATCTATGTAAAACTAGAAGAAGGAGGAAACTCGATCAATTATATATGAAAAAAGCGTGCCAATTTCAGGAATCGTCGCCATGGCTCAGGCGAGCATACTTAACCTATTGTTCCAGAAGGGCATAGTTTGTCAGTCGTTAATGCCGGTTGACTCTCATGGCTGGTCGACGCAGCCGGAATCGCAGTGGACTGCGGCCGTGAACCAGGCCCCCGAACAAGCGCGCATCGGCATCTGTTTGTCTTTCACTCCGTTAACCTGATCGCAGAGTTCTGCGACAGCTATTTGGCTGTTGCCGCGCTGTTTTCGCCTCTTGCGCTCTTGTTCGTTGTCCGGGTCGGTGACTGATGAGACTCCCGTTTGCCCCGAAATACCTGCTTTTGAACGTGCGCCAAGTTGCAACAAAGAAAGGGGAGGAGGGTAGCCGTAGGCTCCCTTCGGACTTTGTCTCTCAGGACAGGTCAGCCTGCGGAGAATGGCGAAGGGATATTGAACCCAGGATGGCGGTTCAGCCACTCAACGATCTTTCAGAAGGACAAAGATTTCTCTTGACATCCATTGTGCACTGCACTATATTGTGAACAGTAGACCTTGAACCTTGAACCTTGAACCTTGAACCTTGAACCTTGAACCTTAAACCGTAGACAACAACCCGTACCAGGAGGTTTTTGCTCGAATGAAAAGTCGGATCATAAAAAGATATAAAAACAGAAGATTGTACGATACACTTGAGAAGAAGACCATCAAGCTAAAAGACGTGGCAAGTCTGGTCAAGAAGAATGTGAGCTTTAAGGTCATCGATAACAAAACCGGTAAGGACGTTACCATATCGGTCCTGGCGAGGGTTTTCTCGGGCACGTTATCCGAAGATAAGCAGAACCTTAAACAAACCAGCAAGGTTTTACGTGTACTCATCTCCAAAGGAGGAGGGATAACCATGGATTTCTTCAAGAAGTCAGTCCTCTTCGGGTTGGGCGTTTTTGACCTGACCAGGGAGAAGGCGGAGAAGATCGTCGATGAGATGATCAAAAGGGGAGAGATGGCTCAATCCGACAAGGCCAAGGCGGTCAAGGAGCTTCTCAAAGGGCACGACGAGCGGATGGAGAAGCTGAAGAAAAAGATTGACGAGAGCGTGGAAAAGGTGACCGCCAGGGTGAAAGGGAAAGATAAAGAAGAGTTAGCCAAACTTCAGAAGAAAATCGACGAACTCACCAAGGTGGTGGAGAAGCTGGAGAAAAAATTGGGAGAGAAATAGGATCTCCCGCTTCGTTGCTTGTGATCTCGCTTGGGGAATTCCCCCGCCTTTGGGGCGAACCATACGGTTCACCCCTTCGGCGAAATCTTGAACAGTCTCATTAATTCATTTCGCGAAAAAATGAGAAATTCTTTTATACCCTGGATTTCCCTCTTTATCGGTCTCAATTTGAGATTAAATTTTATCTTAGGATTTTTAAATAATTCTATCACAAACATTGCGACTCCAATATCAATAAAAAGGTCTGCCAAATTTGGAGTCCCAGGTCCGGGCCAAACCAGAAAATCTCTTGAATAACCGAATATTATTCTGTCTAAAAGGTTCCCTATTGCCCCTCCGATTACAAACACTAAAGCTGCTACCAGCCATTTGCTTCTATGGAATTTATGAATATAATATCGATAAAGAAGTGAAATTAAAGGAATTGCTGTTGAACAAAATATTGTGCCCAGTAAGTTTATATATTCAAACTCTTTAAAAAGCCCCAGGGGCATCCCCCTGTTAACAACATATTTTATCCCAAAACCGCCTTTGAGCATAAAAGCTGTTTGTCCTATTTCTAGATTGCTTTGAATTATATACTTGGAGAGTTGATCCAAAGCCACCAAAAATAGAATGCTGATAGGAATTAGGCATTTTCCATATTTATACATGTTCTTCCATACTTAAGTTAGGTGCCGGCCCTCACACC
>JBARPX010000266.1:0-14830 GCA_049643405.1 Candidatus Zixiibacteriota bacterium | reverse complement strand
TTGGGTTTTCTCCGGTATAACTGGTCTCCGGCTAAGATCTTTTTGGGCGATGCGGGCAGCATGTTCAACGGGTTCATCTTAGCCTGCCTGGGGATTCTATTCGCCCGGGGGAATCCCTCTTATTCATCCCTTTTGGTCCCCATCCTGATCTTAAGTTACCCCATATTCGACATCTCCTTCGTGACCTTAGTCCGGCTGAGGGAGGGGAGAAAGGTGTACGTGGGCGACTACAATAACTCCCCACGAAGGATCGCCAGCTTGGGTATGCAAAACAGGAAAGTGGTTTTGTGGATTTATCTCATTTGCTTCCTTCTGGGAGGCCTGGGAGTTTTCGTCTATTTTTTCTTCGACTCTCCCGGGAAGATGCTCATCGTCGTTTTCGTCTGGCTAATCTTAGTTCTCTTCGGCGTTCACCTGCAGAGAAATTTCGTCAATATCCGGGAGAAACTCTTTTTGATACTGTGCGATACGGTCATGATCAACGCGGTATTTCTACTCTTCTTCTGGGTGAAATTCCACTCAGGCCTGTTCGCCAGTCAGTGGGGTATTCCTTTGTCCGAATACGTCGCGCCGGCCGTCTGGATCACCATCTTCTGGCTCAACCTATTCGCCGTCATGGGACTTTACGAGTTCCTAGGAGACTCGCGACACAGGGATGAGTTGAAAGGGATAATCAAGGCGACCGCAGCAGGAATTACCTTGTTTTTGATTCTAACTTTTGATCCGTCTCACCTGCAAATCAAGTCGTGGGTTCTGATCTTGATTTACGGTCTCAGTCTGACAGTCGCTCTGGGGTTGGGACGGGGCCTGTTTACCTATCTGGTCAAAAGATTTAACTTCCTCGGAGCAGCCCTCCGTAAAGGAATAATCGTGGGGACCGGACAAAGGGCCAGGCAGCTGTTTGAAGACCTTGCAGCCAATCCTGAATATGGTTACCAGGTGGTGGGATTTGTCCAGGAAGATCCGGCGGACCCGAGCCCCAATCCATCGGGTTCTGTCGAGAAACTGCCGGGAAAGATCCTGGGAGCAATTCAGGATTTAGACGAGATCGTCAGAGAAAACCGAGTTCAGGATATTCTCATCGGGGTTGAGCCCGACTGGAGAGGTTCCTTACAGGAGATCATGAATTCGGTGCACAATCTGGAAGTGTCATTCAAGATCGCCTCGGGTTCCGGCGATCTGAAGAGGGGTTATCAAACCACACCCCTTCGCTCAAAGTTTCTCCTGAGGATTTTCCCCAGTCACATGAGAACCTGGGAATGGCTACTGAAAAGGCTCTTTGATGGCACCATCTCTCTGGCCATCCTGGCCGCATTTCTGCCCTTGTGGATGCTGATTGCTCTTTTGATCAAATGTACCTTCAACGCCAGCGCCTTGATTGGGCAAAAGCACTTGGGAAAGTCGGGTAGAGAGATCAAGCTCTATAAGTTCCGCGTCTCAGAAGAAGTCGGAGCCGAGAGCGCAACCCGATCTGAGAAGACTCCTTCCAGCCGACCGGGAAGGTTTTTGAGAAATTCCGGCTTGGAAAAGGTTCCCTTTCTTATTAACGTATTAAAAGGGGAAATGAGTTTGGTCGGGCCGGAGCCGTTGTCCCTGGAGACATTCAGGAAGTTGTCAACCGATCTGCCGCTTCTGCCGAAAAGACTAAATGTCAAGCCGGGTCTCTTGAGCTTGGCCAAGATAAAGGGAAAATTCAGAGATTATACGCAGGCAGCTAAGGATCACCTGGGACACGATCTATTTTACGTGGAGAACATGTCCCTGCTGCTTGATCTGAGGATACTCCTGGGAGGAGCGACATCCTTTTTGACGAAGTAGTTCACGAAAATAACGAGGGCAAATTATGCTGGATCTAAAATTCATCAGAGAGAATGCGGACGTTGTCAGGGAAGCTGTAAAGAACAAAGGTGAGAAGGCTGACCTGTATCTGCTTCTGAATCTGGATCAGAAGAGACGAAGTCTCCTTCAGCAGGGGGATGAGCTTAAACATCAAAGGAACGTGGTCTCAGAAAGAATCGCCCGGATGAAGAAGGAGAAAGAAGATGCCAGCCAGGAAATTGCCGACATGAGAAAGGTTTCCGACCAGATCGGCGCCTTAGACCAGGAGTTGAGAGAATCAGAAGAAAAGATCAACGATCTTCTCTTGACCGTCCCTAACGTGCCGCATGAGTCGGTACCGGTTGGGATGGACGAGGATTCCAACGTTGAGATCAGGAGCTGGGGTGAACAGCACAAATTCGATTTCGAACCCCGTCCCCATTGGGAATTAGGACAGATTCTGGGGATTCTGGATCTTCCCAAAGCTGCCAAGGTGGCCGGAACCGGTTTTCTGGTCCTCACGGGAAAAGGGGCCAGACTCCAGAGAGCCTTGATCAACTTCATGCTGGATCTGCACACCAAGAAACATGGCTATACGGAGATATTACCGCCTTTTGTGGCCAACCGTACCAGCATGACCGGCACCGGTCAACTGCCCAAATTGGCTGATGATATGTATCACGTCGAAAGGGACGATCTATTCTTGATACCAACGGCTGAGGTTCCGGTAACCAACCTGCATCGGGAGGAGAATCTCAAGGAGGAAGATCTCCCCATCTGCTATACCGCTTATACCGCCTGCTTCCGCCGGGAGGCGGGGGCTTACGGAAAGGATACCCGGGGTATGATCCGGGTGCATCAGTTCGACAAGGTGGAGATGGTCAAGTTCGTAAAACCTGAAGATTCCTATGATGAGTTGGAGAGCTTGCTGAAAGATGCAGAGCAAGTGCTGCAACTTCTGAATCTTCCCTACCGGGTGCGGATTCTCTGCACCGGAGATTTGAGCTTTGCCGCAGCCAAGTGCTATGATATCGAAGTCTGGTGTTCCGGACTGGGCAACTATCAGGAAGTATCCTCCTGCAGCAACTTTGTGGATTTCCAGGCTAGGAGGATGGCTTTGAGGTATCGCCCCAAGGGCGGAGGAAAGCTGCAGTACGTTCACACTCTCAACGGTTCCGGCGTGGCTCTGCCCAGAACCATGATAGCCATTATGGAGAATTACCAGACGGAAAAGGGAACGATCATCATACCCGAGGTCTTAAGACCGTATATGGATGGGATGGAAGAAATAGAATAGGGGCAAGGGTCAAGAGGCCCGGCCGCCCTGCTTCCCGTTGGTGTTTCCCAGACGGGCAGGCAGACTCCCCCGTCTGGGCGTCCGTGCATGGCTGGCAGGCTTCACCAACGGGAAATCGACCGCGGGTGAAGGAAGCTGGCCTAAAGGAAGATAAATGACCTCACCCCCTTTGGTCCCCCTCTCCGTTTTACGGAGAGGGGGATATAGGGGGAGAGGTTGACAGAAAGCTGAATGGTGAAACGCACAAAAGAACACGTTCTTGAGAAAGAATCAGCACTCGCTCTGGAAGCGCTCCTGCCCAGCAAGTGGATTCTGAGGGATATGAAGCCCGACTACGGTATCGACAAGGAGCTGACCACAGTCGAGGGCGGGGAAGTGAGCAACAAGGTCGTTTGGCTACAGCTTAAGGCAACAGAGAGACTGAAACCGAGTCAAAAGAGCATCTCCTATGACTTCGAAACGAAGCACCTCAAGTATTGGGAAACCTGCCGTCTTCCCGTCATCGTCCTCTACTGGATCAAATCCAGGAAGGAATTTTACTACTTGTTCGCTCAGAGATACATAAAGGAAACGCTCTCTCCCGATAAGCCGGAGTGGAGAAATCAGAAGACAGTATCAGTCCCATTCCCCTTGGAGTCAAAACTTGCAGGCATGGAGAGCTTGACAGCAATAGCAACTGAAGGCCACCTATACGTGATGCAACAGCACTTGGATAGAGAGGCAGGGCCGGGACCGCACTACTGGCTTGATGGCATACCGAAATCGGATGACAGAAAACTGAAGGAGTATACGCTGAGAGCTCTTCTCTACTCATCACAGGAGAATCATCCCGGTGCAATAAAGCAGTTGGAAAAGGCTCTGAAAGAATGCACGATCGGGCCCGCGGAGAAGATGTCTCTTCTTCTGAACCTGGGTAATGAGTACTACCGTCTAAGTTAAAACAAGGAGGCTTTGAAGAACTACCAGGCTATGCTTGAGTTGGCTGGTAGAGTGACGGAAAAGGAGGCGTTGGAAGGGAAGTCTGCCGCTTTGAGTGGCATAGGGCTGATTCACTCAGAGAAAGGCGATCCTGACCGGGCTCTGAAATACCATAAGGATGCGCTGAAGATACATAGGGAGATCGGATACAAACAGGGGCAAGCATGTGATTTGGGAAACATGGGTCTGATTTACTCAGATAAAGGCGATCTTGACCGGGCTCTGAAATATGCAAGGGATTCGTTGAACATAGCTCGGGACATCGGATACAAGCAGGGGGAGGCTAATAGTCTGTGTAACATCGGCGTCATTTTCTCAGATAAAGGCGATCTAAACCAGGCTCTGAAATACTATAAGGATGCGCTGAAGATTGATCGGGAGATCGGATACAAGAGGGGTGAAGCATCTGACCTGGGTAATGTCGCCTTGGTTCACAAGGCTAAAGGCGATCTCGACCAAGCTCTGAAACACCTCAAACGGGTGCTTAAGATACATCGGGAGATTCGATACAAGCGAGATGAAGCATCAGATTTGACTAACATGGGTCTGATTCATGCGACTAAAGGCGATTTCGACCTGGCCCTGAAACACCATAAGGATGCGCTCAAGATCGAGCGGGAGATCGGATACAAGCAAGGGGAAGCTAATGTTTTGGGCAACATCGGGCTGATTTACTCAGATAAAGGCGATCTTGACCAGGCTCTCAAATACTATGAGGATGCGCTCAAGATACATCGGGCGATCGGATACAAGCAGGGAGAAGCATCTGGATTGGGCAACATCGGTGTGATCCATCGGGCGAAGGGTGATCTTGACCAGGCTCTAAAATACCTAGAGGATGCGGTCAAGATACATATTGAGATCGGACACAAGCAGGGGCAAGCAGCTGATTTGAATAACGTGGGCGCTGTTTACAAGGATATGGGCAATCTGGACAAGGCTGTACAATACTGCAATGATGCGTTGAAGATATTCGAAGAAATGGGAATGCGGGTGCAAGTTGCCATTGCTAAGAGGAACATTGACAAGGTTTCACAGCAGATTAAGCAGAAATGACCTCACCCCCTTTGGTCCCCCTCTCCATGAAATGGAGAGGGGGAAACAGGGGGAGAGGTAGAATAAACTCATGGCAAGACGAAACGACAAATACTTAGGTGGCCATCATGAGTGGCCCTTGTGGTTCAAAGGCTTCCTGGTGTTCGGCATCGTATTGATTGCCGGAGTGTTCTTCTTCTACACGCAGACCCTGATCTCGCAGATAAAGGAGAACTCCCGGCAGGTGATGAACACCTATGCACGCTTGTGGCAAATGGCGGCGTCCGCCCCGACCTCCGGCGCGGAGATCGACGTCATCTTCGAGGAGATCATTCAAAAAAGCGATTTTCCCATAGTGGTAACCGATGCCGACGGAGAACTCCTCGCCTGGCGAGGGGTAGGTGTGGATTGGGACGATACCACTTACATCAGCCGAGAGAAGCTCAGGAAGATGGCGCGGAAGATGGACCGGCACAAACTGCCCATACCCATCTACTTTGGCACCCGCCAGGAGATAATAAACTATCTGCACTACGGCGATCCGGTGCTGATCTCTCAACTGAGGTTGATGACCCTGGTGGAGTTAGGGCTTTTGACCTTGTTCGTCTTGATCGCATTTATCACCTTCAGAAACATCAGGGTGGCGGAACAACGAACAATCTGGGTAGGTATGTCAAAGGAGACCGCACATCAACTGGGAACTCCCATATCCTCCCTTCTGGGATGGTTGGAGCTTCTGAAGGCCAAGTGCGAATCGCAGGCTGGAGCCTCGGAGGAAGACTCTGATCTCACCATTGAACAGATTACGGAGAGAGTGGACGTCGACTTGCGCCGGCTGGGAAAGATCGCCCACCGCTTCGAGCAGATAGGATCGGTGCCGGAGTTGAAGCCGACAGATCTGAACGCGGTGGTTTCCGAGGCGGTGGCTTACTTCCAACAGAGGCTTCCTCACAATGGCTCGGGGGTAGTCATAAAGCAAAAGCTGGGTCCTTTGGCACCGGCAAAGGCCAATGCCGAGCTTATGAGTTGGGTGATAGAGAACCTTTTAAAGAATTCATTGGAGGCGGTGGATCCCAGAAAGGGAGTGATCAAGGTTCTCACCTCCTTGGATAAAGAGAAAAAGACCATTCTCATCCAGGTAACCGACAACGGAAGAGGAATTCCGCCCCGCCGGCAGAAAACGATTTTTAGGCCGGGATATACCACCAAGAAGAGAGGTTGGGGTCTGGGATTGTCCCTGGCCATGAGAATAGTCGAAGAATACCATCTGGGGAAGATCTCCGTGAGGGAGTCGGTACCCAATCAAAAAACCACCATCCTGGTGTGCGTACCTACTGAGAGAAAAGAGAGTTCCCAAAAGTCGGTTTGAGCCGCAGAGGAATAGATATCCATATCAACTTCAGCACAGAGATATCACGCGAACCTCAACTGGCCAACGTTTGTCTCTTTGTGACCATCTGTTCTAACCGGACCCTGTTGAAGAAGAAAGACTTCAAGAATCCTTGTCTATTGTGGCATTTACCCTGCTCATCCTCTCGAAGTTCTTTTGTCTATGAATAGAAAATCCTTATACCTGACGATACTCTCCGCCCTTCTGATCAGCCTGGCCTATCCCCCTCTTCCTCTGGGTTTTGTAGCTTACCTGTGCTTGGTACCGCTGATCATCGCGCTGGAGAGCAAAAGCCCATTTGCTGCTTTCAAGATTGGATATATCTTTGGCCTGATATCAAACTCCATCCTGCTCTTTTGGGTGGGATGGGCCACAATCGGCGGAACGGCGGCCGCCATCATACTTCTCTGTCTGTATCCCGCCATCCTCTGTTGGCTCCATGGTCTTTTGCAGAGGAGATGGAAGGAGGGAGCAGTGTTCTTCTTTCCCTTTCTGTGGGTGGCGATGGAATATGTCAGATCCTTAACCCAGGTGTCCTTTCCCTGGCTGAATCTGGCATATACCCAGACATACTATTTGAAGCTGATTCAATATGCGTCCCTGTGGGGAAACTATGCGGTGACGTTCTGGATTCTGTGGCTGAACCTGATCTTCTACTTCCTTATCAGATACAGAAAAAAATGGAAGGTCGCTCTCCTCCTCTTTGTCATTCTGATGATTCTGCCGTATATTTATGGGTCTTGGGTTATGTCGGAAGATGTGGAAGGAGAAGAGATCAAGATCGCCATGCTGCAGGGAAACATGGAGCCGGAAATCAAATGGAACCAGGATCTTCTGGACTACAATGTCCGGACCTATATAGACATGAGCCGGGAGGCGGCCAAGGAGACGGTAGACTTTATCATCTGGCCGGAGACCGCTGCTCCCTGCTACCTGGCGGCCGAGTCGCTCTACTTCGCCCTGGTGCAGGAGACTTGCGATGAGTTAAACGTCCCCCTCCTGGTCGGAACCAACGATTACCAGGTGAATCCGCAGGGGAAGCTGAACTACTTCAATTCAGCTTTTCTCTTTACGCCCCACGGAGGGTATCCCAAGGTGTACAATAAGATAAACTTAGTTCCCTTCAGCGAGAAACTGCCTTACGATGAGGTACTGGGCATATCAGACAGGATTCAGTTCGGCCAGTCCGATTTCTGCAACGGCGAGGATATGACCATCTTTGAGATTCCCCAGGGCAGGTTTGCCACCATAATCTGCTTTGAATCGGTCTATCCCGGCCTGGTGAGGGATTTCGTCAACCGGGGCACCGAGTTTTTGGTTAACATCACCAATGACGGCTGGTTCGGCAAGACCCACGGGCCGTTTCAGCACGCCCAGATCGCCGTATTCAGAGCCATAGAGAATCGAATCGCCATCGCTCGCTGCGCCAACACCGGCGTGTCGATGTTTATCGATCCCTACGGTAGGGTGAAGCAGGCGACTAAGATTTGGGTCAGAGAAACAGTGATAGGCAAAATACCTCTGAAGCGGGAAGGGAACGTCTCCTGGAGTGGCAGGACGTTCTATGCCAGATATGGAGACTGGTTTGCTATCCTATGTTGTTTGGTCAGCTTCACGTTGACGGCAGTGGCACTTCTCCGGAGACGAGTAGACAATCGACGGAATTAGATTATGATGAGGTTGAAGAAGAGAGCCAAAAGGGCTTGTGTATTGGGGTGTATTGTTATTCTTGTTCTATTGAGCGTTGCCTTTGGGGTAACCGGGGACTGGACCACCTACACCAACATGAACCATATCGAGGAGGTTCTTCTCAAAGGCGAAGAGCTCTGGTGCGCTACCACGGGTGGGATTGCGATCTTGAATACCAGCGACAAAACTTACATCAAGTTGACCAACGTCGAGGGTTTGGGGGGGAATGAAGTCTATGCGGTGGAGATCGATTCGGCCGGGAATTTCTGGTTCGGTGCTCAGAACGGCACCCTGACCAGATACGCGCCTGACGAGGGCTCTTGGAAGGTGCACAACTTTATCGACCGCGACGGCAGCAGGCTGCGCATCAACGACATCGCGGCGGACGGAGATAGGCTGTGGATAGCTACCAGCAAAGCGCTTTCCCTTTTCCTAATCTACAAACACGGAGGCGAGATCAAGGAGACTTACCGGCGTCTGGGTGAGCAGATGGAAGGTGGGGAGGAGGTGAATTCGGTCCACGTGGTGGGGGAGAGAATCTGGGCAGCGACCGAGGCCGGCGTGGCATGCGCCGACAAGAACGACCCCAACCTTCTGGATTTCTCCCGTTGGATGGCATTCACAAAAGAGAGTTCGCCCGGGTTGGACAACGACCTGGTTCACAGCATCACGGAAGCCGACGGCCAGATCGTGGTCGGAACGGAAGCAGGGGTTTTCAAGTTTGAATCTCTTGATTCGACCTGGCAGTCGCTGGGATTGACTAACAGAAGAATCAACGATTTGAAGTACTTGCACCAGAGGTTGTATGCCGCCACCAACGCGGGGATCTATCTTTATGAAGACGCGACCTGGACACAGCTTACCGATTCCGGCCTTCTCACCAAAGATTTTAATTCGATCGCCAGAGACGAGGATGGCACCTTGTGGGCAGGAACGGCGGGTCAGGGGGTTTCCTCCTTGGCCTCGGACGGCCTGGCCTGGGAAAACCACATAATCTCAGGTCCGCCCGCCAATCTGTTTGTCGACATGGAAACAGATGACCAAGGAAACCTCTGGTGCGCCCAGGAAATGTACGGGGCAAGCTTATTCGATGGATCTGCATGGACCTCCCTTTCTTCTGTTCCGGAGATCGATGGACGCAGGGTAGACGGTGTGGAGAAGGACCATCAGGGCAATATCTGGTTCTCAAGTTGGGGGGGAGGGGTGACCAGATACGATCCGGATGACTCAAGCTGGGTCAGGTATACTGAGAAGAACAGTCCCTTTAGAGGGATCGCGGCCGATCCGGAATATGTGGTGGTGAACGACGTGGCGGTCGATGAGATGGGTAACCGTTGGTTTCCCAACTGGGAAGCTCTGGATTCCACGCGCATCGTATGTTCGCCCACACAGAACGAGACCTCGTGGACCGTTTTCTACATCCGAGACGGAATAAACTCAGAGCTCTTGTTAAGCGTGTTTGCCAGCGAAGGTCATCTCTACATCTGCACCAGGGACGAAGGACTTGTGGACTACTACTACAACTGGACCCCGGAAAACAAGAACGATGACCAGGTCACCCATTATACACCTGAGGAGCATCGCCTGTCCCACGAGACGGTCGTGTGCGCAAACGTGGACAGGGATGGTACTCTGTGGGTGGGGACCAGCGGTGGTCTGAACAAATTCGATCCGGACTGGGGAAAATTCAGTTACGTTCCGCTGCCCGATCCCCTGGGTCCTCAGGTCAACGACATCAAGGTGGACGCCAGAAACAACAAGTGGATCGCCACGGTCAGCGGATTGGGAATGATGAACCCGAAAGATGAGTTCGTCGGCGTCTTCACCACCTTCAACAGCAAGATATGCGCAAACGACGTTCGCGGGCTGAAAATCGACAGGAGAACGGGCAATGTGTGGGTGGGCACGGATAACGGACTCTCGCGCTTCGAGTCGGGTATAGGCGCGCCAGCGAAAGAGCTGTCCGACGTGGTACCCTTCCCCAATCCATTTATCATTGAGAACGGCTCGGAGATATTAACTTTCGATCGGCTCCCCTACGAGGCAACGGTGAGGATATTTACCATAGCTGGTGAGCTGGTCAAAAAGATTAAATCAGGCAACCGGTGGAACGGCCGGACTGAAGGCGGGGAACTGGTGGCAAGCGGAATATATCTTTTTCACGTACACGGCTCCTCCGGTGAGAGTGCGGTGGGAAAGATCGCAGTCGTACGCAAGTGAGAAGCCTCTCCCGACGACGGGAGGTGTAGAGGGTTTGAGAAGTCCGGGTGGATCGCAACTTGCCTTCAGGGTCGCAAGAAACAAGTTAATTGATTTTTTCGCCGCTGCTGCCGATACTCTTGTGATTTTGCCATTAGCGTTGATCCTGCCTTAAAATGAGAATACTCTTCCTTTCTGATGCGGCAACCTATCACACCTCAAGATGGGTGAACTATTTTGTCGACCGTGGTCACCAGTGTTTCTTAATCACCCTGGATGAAGGGTTCAAGACCAAAGCGGAAGAGTTCTTCCTTCGGACCAAAACCCTTCCCGATTTCCTGAGATATCCACTTTCTCTTGGCAAAATAAGAAAGATAGCCGCAAAGATTGAACCCGACTTGATCAATGCGCATTTCGTTCCCAATTACGGGCTCATCGGGGCCTTGCTGAAATTTCATCCTCTGGTGATCTCCACTTGGGGATCGGACGTTTTGATCTCTCCCGGCAAATCCTTTTTGCATAAGTTCAGGACGAAGTGCGTTCTTTCGAGAGCTGATCTGGTTACCGCCGATGCTGAGGTTACGGCTCAGGCGGTATGCAAGCTGGGCGTGGAAAGGGGAAAAGTCTTTGTCAGTCCCATGGGAGTGGAGAGGGATCTGCTCGGCCAGCAAGAAATGAAAGAAAAACCGTATCTGCTTGTCCTGAGCAACAGAAAGCTGGAGCCTTTGTATGACGTAGCTACGCTTCTGAGGGTGGTTCCTCGGGTCAAAAAAGAGGTACAGAGAGAGGTGAGATTCGTTATCTTGGGTGAAGGTTCGCAAAAAGACCGATTGGCCGGTATGGCGCAGGAACTGAAAGTGGAGAAAAGTGTTGAGTTCAAGGGCGTGGTTTCACGGGAGACCTTGTTGAATTACTACCGGCAGTCAGACATCTACGTATCCACCTCGCGTTCAGATTCCACGTCGGTCTCTCTTCTCGAAGCCATGAACTTCGGGTCGATTCCGATAGTCACTGATATTCCGGGAAATAGGGAATGGATTGAGGATCAAAACAACGGTTTCTTGTTTCCCACATCTGACCACGAAGCTCTGGCCGAGAAGATCATTCATGTGACCAACGAGTTTTCCCGCTGGACGGAGTTTAGGGCAAAGAACGAAGCCGTTATCCGGAACAGGGCGGCTTGGGAGGATAACATGAGGAACATCGAGGATCGGTTTCAGACACTAGTAAGTCGCGATTAGAGTTTTTGTCGACGCAATCCGAGGCATGAGAGAGAAAAAGGTCCTAATCCTGGCCTACTATTTCCCCCCCTTTGGCATGGGCGGGGTGCAGAGAGTAGCCAAATTTGCGAAGTACCTTCCGCGGTTCGGCTGGAAGCCTTACGTCCTGACGGTCAAGGAAGCTGAATATTGGGCTAAAGATCACTCCCTCGTAGAGGAACTTCCCCCGGAGGTCCGAGTCTTTCGCACCGGTTCCTTTGATCCTTTGAGAATTTCCTACATCTTGAGAAGGCTACTCAGAAGGAGGAAAAGGGAAGAGGAGTTCGCCCGAGGGAGCACCCTGCGGAGATCAAAGCTCTCCTCCTGGCTTTTCTTTCCGGACAGCAAGGTTGGCTGGATGCCCTTCGCCTTGGTGAGAACGCTACGTCTGTGTCGAAAGGAGAAGTTCGATCTGATCTTCTCCTCCTCACCCCCACCCTCCTTGCACCTGACCGGCTATCTGCTCAAGCTTGCGACCGGAATACCGTGGATTGCCGATTTCCGCGACTCCTGGATTGGGTACAAGCTGGAGGCCTTTCCCACCCCGTTTCATCTTTTCCTGAAAGTAAGGGTACAGAGATCGATCATCAATGCGGCAGACCGGGTGATCGTCGCCAATCCCGCAATAAAGGGAGAGTTCGAGATGCGTCATCCACCGGCGGAGAATATCTGTTTGGTAAACCAGGGTTACGATGAGGAGGATTTTAAGACGTATAAACCCTCCACTTCTGAGATTTTCTCCATTGGCTATCTGGGTACCTTCAGCCCGGACTGTGATCCCGAACCATTCCTTTCCGCGCTGGGCGAATGGATTGATCAAAGGAAAATACCAAAGAACAAAGTAAAGCTTATACACATCGGGCTCTCGACAGGAATTGACATGGATGGACTGATAGAAAAGCACGCCTTAAAGGATGTAGTGATAAGGAAGGGTTATCTCTCGCACAAGCAGGCTCTGGAGGAGATGAAAGGAGTCTCGTTTCTCCTGCTGGTTACATCAGATCATCCGTCCGTTTTCCCCGCTAAGATATTCGAATATCTCCGACTGAAAAAACCCATTCTCAGCATCGTTCCGTCAAACAGCCAGATAGCAAAGACCCTGGCCGAAATGAAGGTCGGCAAGGTGGTGTCGCCTGAACACAAGGAGGAGATCAAAGAAAAGCTGGACAGTTATTTCTCGGATTTTCAGAAAGACGGGCTCAGCTCGGCTGTGAGCGAAGGTAAGTTAGCGAAGTTCGAGCGCAAAGCCCTAACCCTTAAATTGGCTTCACTTTTTGACGAGGTTACCCGCAGAGGATGTTAAGTCGAAAGCAGACCAGCATCTTTTGGCTCATTCTGATATCGCAGCTTTGTCTTCTCTTAGTCTTTGTCTTCTTCAGGCTGATAGATTATGATGAAGGATTGTACCTCTCCTATGCCCAGCTGGTCAGAGAGGGAAACCTGCCCTATCTGGATTTCTTCTATCCCCAGACGCCCTACCTTCCCTACCTGTACTGCATGGTGTCTCAGTATGGTTTTTCCTCGCTTTTTTTGGGTCGGTTGATCTCCGCCTTTATGGGTCTGCTTATTTCGATCATATTCTTCTGGTTGGTCTACCGGCTTACTGCCAAAGCCGGACTGTCTTTGTTTTTGTTTTTCTTATATAGTTTTAACGGATTGACCATAAACTGGCACAGCGTGGTGAAGACATCGGCCGTCTCGGATCTCTTCGCCCTGCTCTCTTTTTTGTGTTTTGCCTTTTACCTTCTCTGGAAAGACAATAGACGGGCTCTGATGATTTTTCTGTCAGGACTGCTCGTGGGGGCGGCCTTTAATTTTCGGCTGGCACTCTTTCCCATATTACCGGTCGAGGGTTTTCTGATCTTTCTCTTATCCACTGGAAGAAGCACCAGAAGCAGGCTTTCCGATCTGGCGCTGCTTCTCTGCGCCGCGGCATTCAGCTCCGTTTTTTCCATCTATCTACTTGCCAAGGATCCGGCCGCATTCTACTTTGGGAACATTGGGTATCATCTTATCTGGGGAAATCAAGCCGTCAGGATGACTTTGATGGGTAAAATGTTAACATTGTCGAAATTCGTATTCTATCCGCAGAATCTGATTATTCTGATATTAACCGTTCTGGGCGCAGCGACCCTTCTCCGAAAGGCGAGAGCAGGTCAACTGGACCTCCAGGACAGAGTGATTGCGGCCGCCCTGGTTTGCGCTCTGGCTTTGATCATCACTTTCTTTCTGATGAGCCCCACCCAGTTTCAATACTACCAGCAAGCACTTCCTTTTCTTCTTATCTCCTCTGTACCCGCCCTGGGTAAACTGGAAGGAAAATTAACAGTGAAAAAGCCACAGGCGATAGCCATCGGCGCAGTCTATCTAATCTTCATTCTGCCATTTGCGATCATATTCCTTTTCGCCGTTCGCCAAAAGGACAAACCATACCAGATAGAGACGGTGAAGACTGTGGTGGAAGCAGTGCAGGAGTACTCTCAACCGGATGATTCAATTCTCACAGCCTGGCCCGCATACGCAGTCCTATCAGGAAGAAAGGTCCTGCCCGGGCTGGAAACCTGGGGAGGAGGTGTGATCCCGTTTCTGTCTCCTGAGCAAGTGCGCCGGTTCAAATTGATCGACGACCCCCGGGTGAAAAAGCTCATCGGGGGCAGGGAAGTCACTCTGCTGGTCAAGGAAGAGTGGTTTCCCCCGCAATTCGACGATCTGATTGAAGAGAATTACGATCTGGCCGCATCGACACCGTTTGCCGATATCTACCTGGTGAAAAACCATCCAACAAGGTGAAGCCGAACAGTATGGACATTTCGATCATAATCGTAACCTGGAATTCTCAGGACTTCATCCGAAACTGCCTGGACTCGATATTTCTGTTAGGAGACAGAGTTTCTCGGGAGATTATTGTAGTGGACAATGGCTCCTCCGACGAGACTGCAAAGATAGTCCGGGAATTCTACCCGGGAGTGAACCTGATCGAAAACAAGGGGAATTTGGGTTATGCCAAAGCCAATAATCAGGGAATTGAAGGGGCGCAAGGGAGATACGTGCTTCTACTGAATCCCGATACCCAGCTTACCGAGAATTCCCTCTCCTCAATGTACGAGTTCATGGAGAGAGATCCCAGGGCGGGAGCCTTGGGGCCAAAGCTTCTCAACCCGGACA